>CBJLQC010000478.1:0-2771 GCA_966424955.1 uncultured bacterium
CATCGTGAACGTGGAGGCGCAGCAGTACAACCCGAATTCGCTTCTCTGGTGGATGAAGCGCATCATCGCGCTGCGCAAGCGCTATCAGGCTTTCGGCCGCGGTACCATCGAGTTCCTGTATCCGGACAACCGGAAGGTGCTGGCGTTCCTGCGCGAGTACCAGGACGAAACCATCCTGGTCGTGGTGAATCTGTCGCGGCTGGTGCAGTATGTGGACCTGGACCTTACACGTTATCGCGGGTCCGCGCCCACCGAGCTGTTCGGACGCATCGAGTTCCCCATCATCGGCGATCATCCGATGTTCCTGACCCTCGGGCCGCACGCCTTTTACTGGTTCGAGCTGCAGCCGAGCCGCAAACCGGAAAGCGAGCGAGTCGAGGTGCACGAGCCGCATCCGTCGATCCGGGCCGCCAGTTTGCGTCACCTGCACGGCGGTGCCGCGCGCAGTGGACTCGAGCGGCTGCTCGCTCGCTACATCGTCAAGCAGCGCTGGTTCCGCTCCAAGGCGCGCGTGATCCGTGATGTGGATGTATTCGACATTGTCGATGTCGAAGTCGCCGGGCGCGAAGCCGTCTTGTGCGTGATCCGCGTCGAATACGCGGACGGCGAGCCGGAGAACTACGTGCTGCCGCTGATCCGCGCGTCGGCCGAACGGGCGGCTCGCCTCGGCGCCCGGCCCATTTTCCAGCTGCGGGCCGCAACCACCGACGAAATGGTGATCGACGCCGCTTTCGATCCCGACTTCTCGTGCGCGTTGCTCGAGGACATGGCGAACCGTCAGCGCATGAAGGGCAGCGAAGGCGAGCTGCGCGCCATTCCGCTGCCGTTGCTGCGCGAGCTCGGTTACCACGACGTGCAGCCGCGCGTGCTGCGGGCCGAGCAGTCGAACACGTCGATTGCGTTTGGCGACCGCTACGTGCTCAAGCTGTATCGCAAGCTGCAAGAAGGCACCGGCCTGGATCTCGAAATTGGCCGCTACCTCACGACGCACAACTTCCCGCATGCGCCGCGCGTCGCCGGTGCGCTCGAGTACTCGATAGACGGCCAGTCCGCCACGGTCGGCGTGCTGCACGCCTACGCGCGCAACGAAGGCGATGCGTGGGAGTACACGATCGATCGCCTGGGCCCCTTCTTCGAGCGCGCCGCTGCCCAGGGCGAGCCGGCACCGGTGGTGGACACGACGACGCGTGGGCTGCTCGAGCTTTCCGCCCAGGAGCCGACCGCGTTGGCGCGCGAGCTGATCGGTGCATTTCTCGAGGATGCGCGCCTGCTCGGACAGCGGACCGCCGAGCTGCACAACGTACTGGGCGCCGAAGATGAGAACCGCGATTTCGCACCCGAGGATTTCACGGTCTTCTATCAGCGCTCCCTGTACCAATCGATGCGCAATCTGACGGGCCGCGTCTACCAGGTCGTCAAAGCACGGCACCATCAGCTGCGCAAGGAATTGCAGCCCGATGTCGAGCGTGTGCTCGCTTTGGAGGACCGTGTGCTGCTGCGATTTCGCCGGCTGCTGGAGCGTCGCATGAAGGCCGTGCGCATCCGCTGTCACGGCGACTACCACCTCGGGCAGGTGCTTTACACGGGCAAGGACTTCGTCATCACCGACTTCGAAGGGGAGCCGCTCCATCCGCTGAGCGAGCGGCGCCTCAAGCGTTCCCCACTGCGCGACGTCGCGGGCATGATCCGCTCGTTCCATTACGCGGCCTACTCGCCGCTGACCAAGGGTGAAGCGGGCATCGTCGTGCGCGCGGAAGACGTCGCAGCACTCGGCAACTGGGCACAGGCCTGGTACGGTTGGGTGTCGGGCTGCTTCCTGGCCGGCTATTTCGACGGTGCCGACGACAAGCTGATCCCGAAGAGCATCGAGGAGCTGGAGATCCTGCTGGATGCGTACCTCCTCGAGAAAGCGGTTTACGAGCTGGGCTACGAGTTCAACAACCGGCCGGACTGGATCGTCATTCCGATCAAGGGCATTCTCGATCTCGTGGGCAGCACGGGATGATTTCCGCGGCCGAACGGAGCGCGCTGCGTGAGCTGACGGCGTTGTATGGCATCAAGCGCTCCTACCAGGCGATGGGCGACCGCCGCGTCACGGCTTCGTCCGAAGCGACCCTCGCCGTTCTGCACGCACTGGGCGCGCAGGTCGAGCACGGCGACCCGCGGGCCGTTCTGCGGCGCGAAGAGGAAGCACTCTGGTTGCAGCCACTCGAGCCCGTCACGGTCGCCTGGGATGGCGTTGCCTCCGCGATCAAACTACGGCTGCCCGCCGCGGCCATGCGCAAGTCGCTGGACATCCAGATCGCGCTGGAGGACGGCACCACGCTGTCCGCCACGATCACACCCGCGCAGCGCGTCACGTTGCGCGAAAAGACCATTGGTCGCAGCAAGTTCGTGGAAGCGACGTTTGCACTCGCGGATCCGTTGCCCAGCGGCTACCACGAGCTGCGCATACGTGCGGGCACGACGGAAGCGGCCGGCACGATCTTCTCCGCGCCGCTGCGCTGCTTCGCCGGCGAGACACGACGCGGCTGGGGGATGTTCACGCCGTTGTATGCGCTGCGCGAGCACCGCGACAAGCCGATCGGCGATCTGGCCGACCTGGAACAAATGCTCACCTGGAGCACCGTGCACGGCGCGGACGTGGTCGCCACGCTGCCCATCAGTGCCGCATTCCTGAGCATGCCTTTCGATCCGAGTCCGTACGCGCCGGCCAGCCGCCTCTACTGGAACGAGATTTTTCTCGACCTGGATCGCCTGCTGGCCAACAC
>CBJLQC010000479.1:0-2722 GCA_966424955.1 uncultured bacterium
CGCTGCTGCGGCTGCTGGCGCGGATCTACCCGCCGACCTCGGGCCGGCTGACCGCCTCGAGGCGGTTATGCGTCCGCAGCTTGCGATTGATGTGATGCAAATGATTGCGCAAGGTCTGCGGAGATATCGACAGCTCGCGTGCAATGCTGGCGGGACTGCTGCCATCCGCGAAAAGACGGAGTATGCGTCGCTCCTGGTCGCTCAGTGGCTCGACTGGGGCGTGTGACGATGTCCCCTCACCCAGCGTTACGAGTTGCCGGGCGGCTTCCAGCAGGCGCGCGGCCAGTTCCTCCTTGCGTCTCCGGTCACTCGTGTCACGCGCCAGCCGGACATAGAGGCGACGGTTGGTGCGGGCATTGTCGAAGATGATGGTCGAAATGTTCACCCAGATGCGTTCCCCGGAGCGCGTACGGACTTCGAGGTCGAAGTTGCTGATGCCGCCCGAGCTGTCATCCCAGTTCCGGGTCGCGGCCTCGCGGCCGCCGCTGAGCGCCTCCGTACCCAGCACATCGCGCGCCTCGAACAGCTCATCGATGTTGCGGTGCAGCACTTCCTCGGCGGTGTAGCCGAACAGGCTCTGCGCGGCATGATTCCAGGCACACACTTCGCCCGTATCCGTCACGGCATACATGGCATCTGCCGTGTGCTCGAAGAGCGCGAACAGCTCCGCTTCCAGCATTACGTGTCCCTTGTCTCTTTACCAAGTGAACGGCGTCCCTTGCCGGCACGGGACGCGTGTATCCGTGCACGTTACAAATGCGTTATTGCTGGCTTGGCAAGCCGCCTGATAATGATACCCCACAACCGAACGTGAAAGACGCGGGCAGGTCGCAAACCTGACCGGCCACCGCGCGATTCACCCTTGGCGGAGGTGGCATAATCATGAGTGAAAGCGCGCACCTGTATCCCGCGCCGAATCCTGCACTTTCCCGACGACGCATCGCCCTGGCGCCCGCACCGGCGCAGGCATTCACCGCGTTCAGCAAGGCGGTGTTCGCCGACGGTGCCCTGCCGTCCAAAACGAAGCAATTACTGGCGGTCGCAGTCGCCCACGTGACCCAGTGCCCGTACTGCATTCGCGGACACACGCGGGCAGCCCTCAAGCACGGCGCCACCGCGGAAGAGATCATGGAAGCGATCTGGGTGGCCGCCGAGATGCGGGCCGGAGGCGCTTACGCGCATTCCCAGCTGGCGCTGGACGTGATTGCCGAACATGAGGCGGCGGCAACGCCGAACGGTTCCGTATGAGCGCAACCCGGCTGGCCGCGCCTGGCGGTCCCGGCATCGAGCCCCGTTGGACGTCGAGCGCGAAATGCGGTGTGGGAACGGCCGTGGCCGCGCGCAGCAGAGTATGGTTTACCGTCTCCCACGGCATTGTCAACGAGGTCTATTACCCGCGCGTTGACCTTGCCAACATCCGAGACTTCGGGCTGCTCATAACGGATGGCGTCTCCTACTTTTCGGAAGAGAAGCGCCATACCATCAGCGAGGTGTCGCTGATGGCGTCGGGCGTGCCGGGCTATCGAATGACGAACACTTCGATCGATGGCCGTTATCGCATCGTGAAAACAGTCATCACCGACCCTTTGCACGACGTGTTGCTGCAGGATATTCAATTCGAGCCACTGATTGGATGCCTGGACGACTATCGCGTCTACGCTCTGCTGGCGCCGCATATCCGCAACCAGGGACGCGATAACACGGGCTGGCTGAGCGATTACAAGGGCGTACCCATGCTGTTTGCCCAGCGTGACGATTGCGCCCTCGCGCTCGCTTCGAGTGTCGGCTTTGCGGCTGCCACTTGCGGCTATGTCGGCGTCAATGATGGCTGGCAGGAGCTGGTGGCGCACAAGCGGCTTCGCGGGCGTTATACCGAAGCCGTTCGCGGCAATATCGCGCTCACCGGCGAAGTCGATCTGGCCGCTTGCGACGGTCACTTCGCGCTTGCACTTGCGTTCGGTCGCGACAGCGCGGTCGCTGGGCAAAGCGCCCGGGCCAGTCTGCTTCGCACCTTCGATCAGGCCACGCATGATTACGTGGAGGGGTGGCAGGCTTACCAGGCACAGTGCCGCTCATTGCCTTCAGCGGATGACGCATCGCGCGCCGAATACCGGGTGAGCATCGCCGTCCTGAAGACGCACGAAGACAAGGATCATCCGGGCGCGGTCATCGCCAGCCTGTCAGTGCCCTGGGGCAACTCGAAGGGCGATCATGACCTGGGTGGCTACCATTTGGTCTGGCCACGCGACCTGGTCCAGAGCGTGACCGGGCTCCTGGCGGCCGGCGACGCCGAAAGCGCCCGCCGCGCTTTGTTTTACCTGATGTCCACACAGGAGCATGATGGTCATTGGGCGCAGAACATGTGGCTGGACGGCACGCCCTATTGGAATGGCGTGCAGATGGACGAAACCGGGTTTCCGATCCTACTGGCCGACGCACTTCGTCGTGAACATGGACTGGATGGCATTGGTCCGTGGCCTATGGTTCGGCGCGCGGCGGCCTATATCATCCGCAACGGGCCCGCCACGCCACAGGATCGCTGGGAAGAGAACAGCGGCTATTCGGCATCAACGCTCGCGGCCAATATCACCGCGCTGACGTGCGCCGCTTGTTTCAGTGCGGTTCATGGCGACCATGCGACCGCCCAGTTCATTCAGGCATATGCCGACTTCCTCGAACGACATGTCGAGCCGTGGACGGTCACGACCGAGGGGGCGCTGCT
>CBJLQC010000480.1:0-2719 GCA_966424955.1 uncultured bacterium
TAACCAGGCACCCGACGATGAGGCGACATTGCGTGTCGGCTTTATCGTGCCCAGTGGCAGCACCTTCACGGCGACGCTGGACGGTCGGACCTACCACGAGGCGGGTACCCACACTCTCAGTCTCAAACACGGTAACAGCTATGAGGTGGTGGGCAGTTTCAGTGGCGCTATCGGCGTAGTATTCTCCGGGCCGATGTTCAACGAGCGTGGTGGCGTGCGACGAGGGTCAGTCGAAAATGATGCCGGCCCCTCCAGGTGACGGCCGTCCCGGAGGAAGCTTGCACCGTGTTCTGATGCAAAATGTCTGATGGCGGCGCTGTCGGGCTGTTCGCTCGTTGTCGCGGCGCCGCCATCATCTCGAGGCCGCGCTACCGTCTCAGCTCGGCGATCAGTTCGTCCTTGGTCATGCGACTGTAACCCTTGATGCCGCGTTCGCGCGCCAGGTTCTCCAGCTCATCCTTCGTGCGCGCTTCATAGTCGCGCTGCGGATTGCCGGTACCCTGAGTGCGCTGGTTCGGTGTGCGCCCCGATTCGCGACGCTGCTTGTTGACCGTGCGCGCGGCGATCTCCTGCGCCGTATCCTCATCCTTGCCTCGCTCGCGCTGGTCATCCTTGATGTGCTCGTACATGCGCTCGTCCCTGGGACTCCAGCCTCGTCTCGGCATGACACCCTCCTCTGGTGAAAAGCCTCGTTACAGCGATGCAAGAAATGCACGCGCAAAACCGTCAAAACCCTTGATTCCACGAGGTTTATGCGCCAGACTAGTACACCCGCCTCCCCCCAACGGGTTTTAAACCAGCATCAGAGGATCGAAGCCAATGGCGGATTTGACGAAGCTGCACACGCGGCGGCTCCGGCTCTTCCTGCGTGACTACCGGATGGTCGAGGCGCACATCAGTGTCTCCGAAGGACAGCCGCTCATGCAGTACTTTGCCAGCCGCAAGCATTACGTGACGCTGCGCGGCGCCAAGTGGGCGAGCAGCAACGAGACGGTGAATTTCGCGGTGCTGCGCGTCGACCAGGTGTTGTGGGCTGCTTCCATGGACAACGACATTCCGCTGACGCCGGGTACGCAGTCCGCCGTGCCGCGTGAAGTCGAGATGCAGCTGGACGGTGGCTTGCTGGTTCGCGCCGGGCTGGTGCTGGGTGACAACCAGCGGCTGGGCGACTACCTGGAAGCGCAGCCGCAGTTCCTGCCGGTACGCAACGCACAGCTGCTGCGCAGCGGCCGGCCGCCCAAGGAAGTGAACGTCACACTCGGCGACATCGTGCTCAACCAGGCGGCGATCCAGGCGGTCTGGGAAGTGCTGGCGCAGCGCTCGTCGAACGGCGAGCCGGCCCCTGGTGAATAACCGGCTCGCGGCCCGCCCAGTCTCCCGCCGGCGCATGGTCCGCATTACTTTGCGCACATGCGCGCCGAAATCACCACACCGGAAGTACTGAGCGACGAAAGCGTAGTCGAGCTTTCGCTGCGTCCGCAACGCCTGGCCGAGTTCATCGGCCAACCCAAAGTCAAAGAAAGCATGCGCATTGCGATCGATGCCGCGCTCGGCCGTCGCGAGCCGCTCGATCACACGCTATTCCATGGCCCGCCCGGCCTCGGCAAAACGACGCTGGCCATCCTGCTCGCCCGCGAGCTGGGCGTCAACATCAAGACTACTTCCGGCCCGGTGCTCGAAAAGCCGGGCGACCTGGTCGGCATTCTCACCAACCTGCGCGAGCAGGACATCCTCTTCATTGACGAGATCCATCGGCTGCGGCCCGTCATAGAGGAGTTCCTCTATCCGGCGATGGAGGATTACAAAATCGACATTCGCCTGTCCGAAGGCCCGCGCGCGCAGACCGTCACCATGCCCATCGAGCGTTTCACCCTGATCGGCGCGACCACGCGTTTCGGCATCGTGCAACGGCTCAACTACTACTCGACCGAGGACCTGGGCATCATCGTACAGCGCAGCGCCGAGATCCTGGGCGTGCAGTGCACCAACGATGGCGCGCACGAAATCGCGCGCCGCTCGCGCGGCACACCGCGCGTAGCTAACCGGCTGCTGCGGCGCGTCCGTGACTTCGCGCAGGTCAAGGCCGACGGTGTCATTACCAAGCCCGTGGCCGATGAGGCATTGCGTATGCTGGATGTGGATGAATACGGGCTCGATGAAATGGATGCCCGCGTGCTGAAGACGCTGATCGAGCACTTCGAGGGCGGGCCGGTCGGCTTGAATACCCTCGCCGTCGCCGTGGGCGAAGATGCCGGCACGCTGGAGGAGGTCTACGAGCCGTTCCTGATTCAGAATGGGTTCCTGATGCGTACGCCACGTGGCCGCCAGGCGACCAATCGCGCGTTCCAGCGTTTCGGTTACGCGCTGCCGGCATCGCGGACCGGCTTGAGCGAGCCGCAGGTCAACTTGTTCGAAGGATGAATTCTTCCACCACGAAGACACGAAGAACACGAAGTTTGACCGGTGAAATTCTGTTTTCGCCGTTCCCGAATGGAAGATTTTGAATTGAAATGCGAGGACGGATATCGCGCGAGACGTGAGCTTCGTGCACTCCGTGTCTTCGCGGTAAAATAAAAAAGCATGGCTGAACTCTTATCGTTGACTCGTTCCGATTGCGGACTGCTGGCCGCCCGCTATGCCGAGCATGCCAACTCGCAGCGCCGCATGCTGGACGCGCTCGAGGAAGCATGCGCGGATGCGGCGTTTGCCCGGCTGTGCG
>CBJLQC010000481.1:0-2710 GCA_966424955.1 uncultured bacterium
CTGCTCGGGTCGCCTCGGCCCTTCCTGGCGATCCTGATGATCTGGGCCGGCGCGGTTTCGAGCGGGCGCAGATCGAGGTGATACCGAACGGCGTGGACCTGGACTTCTACACGCCGGATCCTGCGGTCCAGCGATTTGCGGAGCCCACGCTGCTCTATCTCGGCCGTCTGAAGAAATACAAGCGTGTAGACCTCATCATTGCGGCGTTTGCGCGGGTCCGGCGCAGTTTCCCCGCGGCCCGGTTGATCATTGCCGGGAAGGGGGACGCGCGCCCCGCGCTCGAGCAGCAGATCCACCGCCTCGGGCTGGACGGCGCGGTGCAACTGGCCGGGTTTGTCAGCGATCTGGAAAAGAGAGACCTGTTCCGCCGCAGCTGGATCCACCTGCTGACGTCGCCGAAAGAAGGGTGGGGCATCACCAATATCGAGGCCGCCGCGTGCGGAACGCCCACCATCGCCAGCGATTCGCCGGGGCTGCGCGATTCTGTAGCCGACGGCGAGACCGGCTTTCTGGTTGCGCATGGCGACGTCGCCGCGCTGGCCGCGCGCATCGAGCAAGTGCTCGGCAACGCGCCGCTGCGTGAGCAGCTGGCGCGGCAGGCCGTGGCGTTCGCCCAGCGGTTCACTTGGGAACGGGCTGCCCACGACACCGAGCAGTTCCTGAACGAAGTCGTTCGGGATCGGAAAGGGGCTGGGGGATAGGTAAGCTCGGGCGCGTGCTCGTCCGGGGGATTGGGCTGGGGTTGATGATTTCAACCCGATCCCGTGGACGAGGACGAGCCCGGGTCCGAGTACCGGCCGTTCAACAGGGAGGAGAGGAAAGAATGAACGTAAGCATCACGACACGTCATTGCAGCGTCTCCGAAAGAACACGAGCCGAAGCGCAGGAGCGACTGGAGCGGCTGACGCGGTACGAGCCGCGGGTTGCCGAAGCTGAAGTCGAATTCGACGACGACCATGGCCTGAAGCAGGTCGAGACCCGCATTTTCGTCACGGGCAGTCACAGTATCGTGGCGCACGGGACGGGCGATACGTTCCGCACGGCGCTGGATCGGTCGATCGACCGGCTGACACGGCAGCTGAAACGGCGCCGCGAGCGGGTGCGCGAGCACAAAGCACCCAAGTTGGCCGATCTCGAAGTTTCTCACACCTGGAGACCGCGTGTAAGTGAAGCCGCTGACGATTGAGGCACTTCTCCATAACAAGGGACACGTCCTGGCGCTGGAGCCGCTGAACGGTTGCGATCTCCAGCGCCCCATCCAGGATCCGACTATCTCGAGTCCGGGCCTGGTGCTGGCCGGATTCATCGAGCGGTTTCCCAAGGGCCGGATCCAGGTCCTCGGCGAAACGGAAATCCGTTTCCTGGGATCGCTGGACGCGGCCGCCCAGCGCAAATGCCTGGAAGCTTTTTTTTCCCTGGATATGCCCGCGGTGGTGGTGACCAAGGCACAGAAGGTTCCTGCCGTCCTGACCGAGGTCGCCGAGGCGCACGCCGTCCCGGTACTCCGCTCCAAGCTCAAAACCGGTGATTTCTACCGCCGGCTGCAGCCTTACCTGGAAGAGCAGTTCGCGCCGAGCACGACCATGCACGGCTCGCTGGCCGACGTGTACGGGGTGGGGCTGCTGTTCATGGGGCGCAGCGGGATCGGCAAGAGCGAGTGCGTGCTCGACCTGGTGGAGCGCGGCCACCGTCTCGTTGCCGACGATCTGGTGTATGTAAGCAAGCGCGGCAACGACGTCCTGATCGGACGCGGCCATGAGCTGCAGCAGCATCACATGGAGATCCGCGGTATCGGGATCATTGATGTGAAAGCGCTGTTCGGCATTCGCGCCGCGCGGCAACAGAAGCGCATCGAAGTGGTGGTTCAGCTGGAGGACTGGCACGACCAGGGCAAGTACGACCGCACCGGTCTGGTTACCCAGGAAACCGAGGTGCTGGGGGTGATGCTCCCCAAGGTGATCGTGCCGCTGAATGCGGGGAAGAACATCACCGTGTTGTCGGAAGTGGTGGCCATGAACCACCTGCTGAAATATTCCGGCGTGCATTCGGCCGAGCTTTTCAACCAGCGGCTCCAGGCCGCTATGAAGCCGTTGCGCGATTATTTGGAGGAAGATTATGAGTGAGCCGAGCGTGCGCGGCGTCGTCATTGCGCACGGCGATATGGCCGCCGGCTTGATCGATGCCGTCAAGTACATTGCGGGCTGCGGTCCCGAATTGCTGGTCCCGGTGAGCAACCGCGGCCTCGGGCCCGATGCCCTCGCCCAGCAGGTGCGCGAGCTGGCCGCCCATGGCCCGACCGTCGTATTCACCGACCTGCAAAGCGGCAGTTGCGGCTTCGCGGCGCGCCGCTGCGTGCAGGAGCAGCCGGAGCTGGTCGTCATTTCGGGCGTCAACCTGCCCATGCTCCTGGAGTTCGTCATGCGCCGCGAGCTGCCGCTCGCGGAGCTGGTGCCGTTCCTCCTTGCCAAAGGGCGCGCCGCCATCAACTGTTCGCCGGTCAGCTTCGAGGCAAATGAGTATCGTGCTGTTTCGCGTGGATGAGCGACTCATCCATGGGCAGGTGGTGGTGGGGTGGGGCGCGGAGCTGCATCCCGACCTGGTAGTCGGTGGCCCGGTCGTCCAGAAGGGCAGCAATGGTGAGGACGGCTACTCGGGCTTCACGATGCGCGACCCGGTCAGCGGCGAAACGGTGCCAACGGCCCTGTCCGAG
>CBJLQC010000482.1:0-2699 GCA_966424955.1 uncultured bacterium
TCGAGAACGTCGATAAGCTGCTCGCGCTGGATGGGGAGCGGCGCACGCTGATCAGCGCCGTGGAAGCAGCCCGCGCGCGTCGCAACGAGGTTTCGCCGCAGGTCGGCCGGCTCAAGCAGGCCGGGCAGCACGAGGAAGCCGAGCGGCTCATGAACGAGATGCGCGAGCTCGGCGACCAGATGAAAGCATCGGAAGCGCGGCTGGCCGAACTGGAGGGCCGGGTGCGCGAGCTCCAGCTCAACATTCCGAACCTGCCGGAAGAAGTGGTGCCGGAAGGTGACGAAAGCCATAACCGGCTGATCCGCACGTGGGGCGAAGAGCGCAAGTTCGATTTCGAGCCCAGGCCGCACTGGGAACTGGGCGACCGCCTGGGCATCCTGGATTTGCCGCGCGGGGTGAAGGTTGCGGGAAGTGGATTTCCGCTCTTCGTGGGTCTCGGCGCGCGCCTCGAGCGCGGCCTCATCAACCTGATGCTCGATGTGCACGCGCGCGAGCACGGCTACACCGAGCTCTCGCCGCCGTTCATGATCAACTACAACTCCGCGCTTGGCACGGGACACCTCCCCAAATTCGGCGAGGACATGTACCACGTCCCGGAGGACGGATTCTATCTCGTGCCGACGGCGGAAGTGCCGGTCACCAACCTGCATGCGGGCGAGCTGCTCGAAGCCAACGCGCTGCCCATTCATTACGTGGCCTATACCCCCTGTTTCCGGCGTGAAGCAGGCGCGCATGGCAAGGACACGCGCGGGCTTTTGCGCGTGCATCAGTTCGACAAAGTCGAGCTGCTGCGCTTCGAGCGACCGGAGCAAGGGAAGCCGGCGCTGGAAGAGCTGACGTCGCATGCCGAAAAGATTCTACAGGTGCTGGGACTGCGGTATCGCGTGGTATTACTGGCCGCCGGCGATCTCGGATTCGCCAACGCGCAAACCTACGATCTCGAGGTCTGGGCGCCGGGCGTCGGCAAATGGCTCGAGGTCTCGAGCTGCTCGCTCTACAACGATTACCAGGCCCGCCGCGCCAACATCCGTTTTCGGCCCGAGCCCAATGCCAAACCGGAGTTCGTCTACACATTGAATGGATCCGGACTCGCCCTGCCGCGCACGTTGAGCGCGTTGCTGGAGACGTATCAGCAGGCGGACGGGTCGGTCGTGTTGCCCGACGCACTCGTGCAGTACGTAGGCACCGACAAGATCGGCTGACGTCATGCGCGCCCGCCTGCCGGAGCGCAGCCGGTCCAGCCGGTAACCTTGCCGCCTCCGGCCGTAGCTCCCTCGCTTTTCATACCGAGCACGTCTCTCCATTCGCGCGCAGAGGTCGGCGTGGGGGTGGCATACACCTGGGGCGCTTACCCGGCTGGCTATTGTGGCATGCCCGGGGACAGCGGTACGGTAGCATGGCTGCCGCCCGTGCTGGTCTATGGAGACGACTGGTCAGTGCGTGCGCGCATCGTAGAAGCGGGTCACACGAGGACATCGTTACACCCAGGACACGAAGACGCCGGATTTATTTCGAGGTCATTGCGTGCGGATGCGTCGTAAAATGAAATGGTTTCAATCATATGAAACCTTCGGAATTGCGCCATGTTTTTCGCATTTCTCGCCGACGGCCCCCGTGCTTTACTTTTCACGAGAGGCCGTGATGAGCATTAAACAAATCGCTCGGCGCCCAGAGCACGGGTCGATAAGAGGAGTGGCCGCTCGTGAAACATGAAGGCGGGGGGCCGAAGTTCCTGCAGCATCTGAACCCCGAGCAGCGCGCTGCGGTCGCCCACTTCGAGGGGCCGATCCTCGCGCTGGCCGGCGCCGGCTCGGGCAAGACGCGTGTGCTCACCAACCGCATCGCGCACCTCATTGAAGAGCACGGCGTGGACCCGGCCGCCATCCTCGCGGTCACCTTCACGAACAAGGCGGCCGGCGAAATGCGGCAGCGTGTGCGCAACCTGCTGGGCCAGGAGCCGGCCGGCATGTGGATCGGCACCTTCCATTCGATCGGCGCGCGGCTGCTGCGCCGGCATGCGGCGCGCCTGGGCTGGTCGCCCAACTTCAGTATTTACGATGCCGATCAGTCGCTGCGTGAGATCAAACGCGTGATGGACCGGCTGAATATCCCGCAAAAGCGCTGGCATCCGGAGGCCGTGCGCGCGGCCATCAGTGGCGCCAAGAACCAACTGGTCGATCCCGGGGAATACACGCGCCTCGCCGCGGACGCGTTTACCCAGGTCGTCGCCGATATCTATCCGCAGTATCAGGCTGCGCTGCGTGAACAGAACGCATTCGATTTCGATGATCTGCTGGTCAAACCGGTCGAGCTGTTCCAGCAGGTGCCCGAGATCCTGCACGTCTACCGGCAACGTTTTCAGTTCGTGCTCGTGGACGAGTATCAGGACACCAATCACGCGCAGTACAAGTTCCTGGAGCTGCTGGCCCGCGAGCATGGCAACCTCATGGTGGTTGGCGACGACGACCAATCCATCTACGGATGGCGCGGCGCCGACATTCGCAACATTCTCGATTTCGAGAAGGACTTCCCGAATACGCGCACCATCCGTCTGGAGCAGAATTATCGCTCGACCGGTAACATCCTGGCCGCCGCGAATCGCGTGATTGCGCAGAATCAGAAACGCAAGGGAAAGACGCTGCGGACGGACTCGGGTCCCGGTGAGCTGCTGACGCGGGTGGAATGCCTGGACGAGCGCG
>CBJLQC010000483.1:0-2691 GCA_966424955.1 uncultured bacterium
GCATAGCCCGCGCGCGCGGCCTTGTCGGCAATCTCGCCGCTCACCCGCGAGCTGGTGAGCAGCCCGTAATCAGCCGGCGACAGCCGTTGCAGGAGCAGCGCACCGGTGATCTTGTCGATGGCATTGTGCCGTCCGACGTCTTCCACCTGCACGATAATCCGCTGGCCGTCGGTCGCGGCCGCGGCGTGCATGCCGCCCTGTGCGTGCCTGCTGTCTACCGTCGTGAAAAGCGTCCGGAAGAGCTCCGTAAAAATCTCGGCAGCCGGCAGGGTCAGCGCGTCACGTCGCGCCGGCCGCATTACGCCGCCCGAGGATTCTGCGCGGACGCGGATGGCGATGGCATCGTCGACGGCGCGCTCGACGATGACATGCGCGTCGTCCGCGCGGGTGATCACTCCCTCGATATACAGCCTTCCGACCGCCAGCGCTTCCAGGTCGGCCGGCGTGCACCGCCACCGGATCGCGGGCACCCCATTCACGTCGAGCGTGACGATGGCTTCTTCTACCAGCGGCGCGGTCATGCGGGTAACGCGCGCAGCGCGGCGGCCTTCAGGTGAGCAATGACTTCGCCGCCCGGACGTATGCCGAGGGACTCGCAGCTGGTCCGCGTCAACACGGCGGAAAGGGGCGGGTGCCCCTCCAGGCGCAGCCGCACCAGGCCGGCCGTGCCCGTCAACGCAGCCACCCGCAGGCGGAAATGATTGCGCGCGCTCAGCTCGATGCTGGTGTCCACGGAGGAAATGACGACGTCTTCCGGACGATACGCGACGTGCACGCGGGTACCGCGTTCGGCCGGCCAGTTGCGGCCGGGCGGCAACGCGGCCCAGACCGCGCCGCCCTCCGTCAACACGACATACACGAGGTCGTCAGCGATCTCGGTGACGCTGCCGTTCAACAACAGCTCCGCGCCGGTAAACGCGGCCACGAACGGTGTGCCCGGATCGGCCAGGATGTCGTCCGGCGTGCCCGTCTGCACGATCCGGCCGCGGTCCATGACCGCGATGCGGTCGGCCAGTCCGAATGCATCCGCGCTGTCATGCGTGATGATGAGCGCAGACCGACTGTGCGCCCGCACCGAGCGGAGCAGGTCCTCGCGAAATTGTCGCTTGAGTGGTGCATCCAGGTTGGCCGTCGGCTCGTCCAGCAGCAGCACATCCGGATGTATGGCTAGCGCCCGCGCCAGTGCGACGCGCTGCGCTTCGCCGCCGGAAAGCCGGCGCACATGTCTATCGAGCATCTCGCTCACTCCGAACATCTCCGCCAGCTCCTTCACCCGCCCGCGCCGCTCGGCCGCATTCACGCCCGCCAGACCGTAGCCAATGTTGTCGGCCACCGTGCCGTCGAACAGGTAGGGGTGCTGGAACACGCCCGCGGTACGCCCACTCGAAGTCACGGTGCCGGATTCCGGGCGCTCGAGTTTGAGCAGCAGCCGGAAGAGCGTGGATTTGCCGGCACCATTCGCTCCGAGGACCGCCAGCACTTCGCCCGCGCCAATGCTGAGCTCGGCGACATCCACCACGCGCTTGCCGCCGTAGCTCTGCCGCAATGCGCGCGCCGCCAGCAGTGCGGCGCTCACGACCACAGCCGGGTGCGGCGCTGCTGCGCGATCGTCAGCAGCACATTGACGACGAACGCGATGCCGAGCAGGACCATGCCCAGGACGACTGCCGTGCGAAAATTGCCGCGCCGCGTTTCCAGCACGATCGCGGTGGTCATGACGCGCGTCTCGCCCGCAATGTTGCCGCCCACCATCATGACGGCACCTACTTCACTGATGACCGCGCCGAAGCCGGCTACTACCGCGGCCACCAGCCCAAGCCGCGCTTCGCGCAGGTGGGTCAGCACCGCACGCAACGGAGCGGCCCCCAGCGCGCGCGCCTGCAGCTGAACGTCGGCCGGTACCGCCTGCACCGCGGCCAGGGTAATGCCGGTGACGTAAGGAGTCGCCAGCAAGGCCTGCGCAATCACCATGGCCGCCGGTGTGAATAACAGCTCGAGATCGCCGGCCGGTCCATTGCGCGAGAGGAACATGAACACGAACAGCCCGACCACGACGGGCGGCAGCGCGAAGCCGGTATGCACCAGCGCGACCGCGAGGGATCGGCCGCGAAAGCGTCGCAGGCCGATCAGCGTGCCGAGCGGGATGCCGACCAGCACCGCAATCAGCGTGGCGGTCCCCGACACCCGCACGGACCGCAGGATGGTGTCGAGTACGTCGGTCACGGTGCTTGCTTGATATCGAAATACGGCGCGCCGTTCTCATCCACGAACCCGTTGATGATGCGGCGCGCATCCTCGCTTACCAGCCAGTCGGCAAAGGCTTTTCCGCCCGCCTGGTTGCGCGCGCCGCTGACCAGGATCACGGAGTACTTGTTCACGAGCTGCGGTCCGCCGTCGATCAGCAGATCCAGCTTGATGCGATCCTTGAACTTCGCGAAGGTCGAGCGATCGCTGAGGATGTACGCGCGCTGCTGTCCGGCCAGGAGCAGGGCATCGCCCATGCCTACGCCCGACTCGATGTACCACTCGCCGGCCGGCACGATACCGGCCTGCTGCCACAGTTTCTTCTCCCGCCGGTGCGTGCCGGAATCGTCGCCCCGGGAAACGAATGGGACTTGCTGCGTCGCCAGCGTGCGCAGTGCCTGGACAATGTCCTGTCGACGGATGTGCGCGGGGTCTTCCGGTGGTCCG
>CBJLQC010000484.1:0-2683 GCA_966424955.1 uncultured bacterium
CGGTTATCGGGCGGGTCGATGGCCTTCAATGGCTGATGCGCACGCGTGCGTCGACGGCGATCACGCGATCGGCAAAACCGAGCAATGGATTGAGGTCCAGCTCCTGGATTTGCGGGATGTCGATGGCGAGCTGCGCGACTCGACGCAATACCTCCCGGAGCGCGGCGCGCTCGACTGGTGGCTGGCCGCGCATGCCGTCGATGATCTTGCGCGCGCGAATGCCCCTGATCATGTCCTCCGCGTCCGTGTCGCCCAGCGGCGCAATGCGGAACGCAACGTCGCGGAGCGCTTCCGCGTAAATGCCGCCCAGTCCGAACATGACCAGCGGACCGAACAGCGGATCGCGCGTCACGCCCGCGATCAGCTCGCGTCCGCCGCTCACCATCTTCTGCACCAGCACGCCGGTCACGTCCGCACCCGGCACGGCCGCGGTCGCCGCGGCGATGATTTCGTCGTAGGCGTTGCGCACGTCGTCGGCGTCCTGCAGCCCGATGCGGACGCCGCCCACATCGGTTTTGTGCATGATGTCGGGCGACACGATCTTCATGACGACCGGCAAACCGATTTCGGCGGCCAGCGACGCGGCCTGCTGCGCGCTGGTCGCCAGTCGCGCCGGCGCCGCCGCAATGCCGTAGCAGCCGAGCAGCTCGAGGGCTTCGATTTCGTTCAGCTTGGTTTCGCCGCGCGCCAGGACGCGCTGTACCAGCGCCTCCGCTTCCGCGCGCCGCACGGTAAACGGCGTTTGGTCGCCCGCACACCGCTCGAGCCATTCCCGCTGTCGATTGAGCGCGGCCAGCCCGCGCGCCGCCGATTCCGGAAACACGTAGGCA
The DNA here is from genome assembly GCA_966424955.1 of uncultured bacterium. Classification (GTDB taxonomy): domain Bacteria; phylum Gemmatimonadota; class Gemmatimonadetes; order Longimicrobiales; family RSA9; genus CBJLQC01. The sequence continues at coordinate 831 of CBJLQC010000484.1, forward strand.
GGGATGCGTGCATCGGCCAGCTCGGCGCGGCCCTGCGGCAGACCATCACGCCCCATCAGCACGGCGATCACCGGCTTCTCGGGATGGGCCGCGGCGGCGGCGATGATCGCGTCGGCCACCGCCGTCTGCTGCACGCCCAGCGGCGGCACGAAGATGGAGATGACCGCGTCCACGTTCGGGTCGATCAACAGGCTCTCGAGCGCGGTGCGATACGATTGCGGCGTTGCCGAAGCAATCATGTCCAGCGGATTGCGCAAGGACGCTTCGGCCGGCAGCACCTGGGCCAGCCGCGTGACGGTGTCCGGGTGCAGCTCGACGACTTCCAGTCCGTGCGGCTCGAGGGCGTCTACCACCAGGATGCCGGGACCGCCCGAATTGGTGAGTACGGCCGTGCGGCGCGATTGCGGCAGCTTGCCGGTAAAGGCGATAGCCATGTCGAAGAGCGCTTCGATGGATTCCGCGCGCAGCACGCCGGCCTGCGCCAGCAGCGCATCGACCGCCAGGTCGCTCGCCGCCAACGCGCCCGTATGCGAGGCCGCGGCATGCGCGCCGATCTGCGAGCGCCCCGACTTCAACACGATGATCGGCTTCTGCTTCGTAATGCGGGAAGCGATCTCCAGGAATTTGCGCGGGTTACCAAAGTTCTCGACGTACATCAGGATGACATCGACGTTTTCGTCGTGCTCCCACTGCAGCAGCAGGTCGTTGCCCGAGACGTTGGGTTTGTTGCCGATCGAGGCGAACTGTGAGATGCCTATGCCGTATTCACTCGCGTAGTCGAGCACGCTCAACCCGAGCGCACCCGATTGCGAAAGAAAAGCGGTGCGCCCGCCCGGCGGCATGCAGGGCGCGAACGTGGCATTCATGGAAAAGGCCGGCCCGGTGTTGAGGACGCCCATGCAGTTCGGCCCGATCATGCGCATGCCATAGCGCTTGACGATCTCCACCAGCTGCTGCTCGCGTTCGACGCCTTCGCCGCCGACCTCGCGGAAACCGGCCGTGATGACCACCAGGCCGCGCACGCCGGCCTGGCCGCATTCCTCCGCCACGCCCAGCACCAGCTCCTTGGGCACCGAAATGACCGCCAGATCCACCGCATCGGGCACGGCACCGATGCTGGGGTAGGCTTTGATCGAATGGATCGAGGCCGCCTTGGGATTGATCGGATAGACGGCTCCGGTGTAGCCGTAATCGATCAGGTTCGACAGAATTTGATGCCCAATGGTGGACGGCGACCGCGAGGCGCCGATCACGGCGATGCTGCGCGGCTTGAAGATGGCGTCGAGTGCGTTTGGCATGACGGTTAAAATCGCGGAAGGGGCGTTTCCGCGCACGTCACGGTTGCCTCACGCCTGTCAGGCTGGCCCCTACAGCTTGATGTAGACGGGCTTTGCCATTAGTTTTAATTGTCGTTGATCCGGCTCGCCGAGGACGGCGGCCGGCATTTTTTTGTCGTGCTTTCTGGACCAGATGAAATTTTCAGAGTTGATAGCAGCGGAGCCGCTGCTGCGTGCAGTTGCAGACCATGGGTGGGAGACACCCACACCGATCCAAATCAAGGCCATACCCGCCGTTCGCGAAGGTCGCGACATTGTTGGCATCGCCCAGACCGGCACCGGCAAGACCGGCGCGTTCTTGCTCCCCATTCTCGAAAAGCAGATCGATCGCGAAGGCTTCCACACGCTGATCCTTTGCCCAACCCGTGAGCTGGTCCAGCAGGTCGCCGATGATGCGCGCCAGATGGCCAAACACACCGAGCTATGGGTCGGCGAGATCGTGGGCGGCGTCCCGATGCGGCCGCAGATCCGTGATCTGCGGGCCGGCTTCGACGTCATTGTCGCCACGCCCGGGCG
>CBJLQC010000485.1:0-2653 GCA_966424955.1 uncultured bacterium
GTCGGCGGGCGTAACCTGCGCGGCGGCGCGTTGCGGCGATGCGATCAGCGCTAGGGCACAGGCTGTTGCACCAAGGGCGGCACGGAGGAAATCGCGGGCGCGGGGCGCGCCACCTTCGCGCCGACGACGTGCTGGGCGCAGCGCAGTGCGTAGCGCAGCGGCTTCTGTGTCATGAGCGAGGTCTGGATCACGCAACTGACACCGCACTCCTTTTCGCATGATTTGTGGCAGTCATTCGCTTTCAGATGCGCAACCGTCATATCCATGACGTTCAGGCGCTCGCGCAGGTGCACTTGCGAGCAGGCCCGCACGACACCGAACTCATCGACGTACAGGTACTTGAAGCCGCCGGTGCACTTCCATTGCTTCGGCTCGCCGGCCAGCCGCGCCCGGTGCAAATCCAGCATGGGCGCAATGCGCCAGTGCCGGAAGTGCTGCTGGAACCACTCGAACTTCTCGGTCAGCGCGCCGGACAGCTGCATGCGGCCATCGTAATGACGCACCCCACAGCGCACCGGCAGCCCCAGCCGCTTCACTTCTTCGACGACCGCCTCGAACTCGTCGAGCGTTTCCTCGCACAGCACGACGTTCACTTCTACGCGGAAGCGCGCCCGCGCGCGCAGGCGTTGCAGCTTCTTGCGCAGCGGCTCGAGGCCCTTGTGCGTGAATTCCGTCGGGTGGATGCGGTCGATCGACACGGCCATGGAATCGAGCCCGCCCCGGTTCAGCTCATCGACCAGCCGGTCGGAGAGCAGGAATCCGTTCGTGATGATGTTCGTCCAACAGCCTTTTTGGTGCGCGTAGCCGACCAGGTCGGCGATACGTGGGTGCAGCAGCGGCTCACCACCCAGAAAATCCATGATGGTGACGCCGAGCTCGTCCACCAGGTGGTTCATGCGAGCGATGAGTGTGTCGTAGTCGACCGGGCGGGACACTTTGTCGAATTCGTTGCAGTAGCCGCAGGCGAGATTGCAGCGCCGTGTGACGATCAGCTGGCAGTACAAGGCGCGGTCATCGAACAACCGCTTAAAGGTAGCGAGCTTCCGCATCAGGCGTCTTCGTAGCGGCTGCGTGTGCTCCAGTCCACTACGACGCTGGCCCGCCGGGCGGCGTCCAGCGCGCTTTCCAGCTCGGCGACCAGGTAGCGGGCGCGTCGCGCCCGATCCTCCGGTGCCAGCGTATCGGCTTCCATCTCGGTGACCGTTTCGATCGCGCGCGAAGCGCGGCGCACCACTTCCCAGAGCTGCTGCTGGTCGAACCGGTCGTCGCAATTGTGGATGCGCTCATCCGCGGACCGGTCGATCTCGCGCACGACTGCCTTGATTTGATCCCTTCCCAGCATTCGTACCTCCTGGAAAGAGAACGCTCCGCTACACACCTCTGTGCGCAGCGGAGCGCTCAATGGAAAAACTGTTGTTCAGCTGACCGGGCACGCCTCCCGTTCAGCGCCGTCATCAGTGTTTGCCGGGTACTTCCTTCATCATGCGCCGAATCGGAATCACCATCAATGCCAGCACGGCGGCCGCCAGGAACAGTGACAGCGAGGTGCGCAGGAACAGGTTGGGAATCTGCGGCAGATTTTCGGGATCGACGTGACCGCCGACCAGGCCTGCCAGCAGATTGCCGAGCGCGGCGGCCATGAACCACACGCCCATCATCTGACCCTTGAATTTGACGGGGGCCAGCTTGGTCATGGAGCTGAGACCGACCGGGCTCAACGACAGCTCACCGATGGTCTGCAGGAAGTAACTCCCAATCAGCCACCACATCGATACGCGCACCAGGCCGCCGCCATCCACGATGTGCTGCGCGGCGGGCACCATCAGCAGGAAGCCCAGACCCGCAAACAACAGACCGAAGGCAAACTTGGCGGGGCTCGAGAAGTCGCGGTTGCGGTTACCCAGCGATGTCCAGATCGCGGCAAAGACGGGTGCCAGCGCGATGACGAACAGCGAGTTGAACGACTGCAGCCACAGCGTCGGCATCTCCCAGCCGCCGATCACGCGCCGCGTGTAGTCCCGCGCGAACAGGTTCAGCGAAGTGGGCGCCTGCTCGAAGGCCGCCCAGAAGATCGTCGCGAAGAAGAAGAGCACGACGATCACGCCCACCCGCTTCTTCTCGTGACCGGTCAGATTGCCGAGGAGGAAGAGGTACGCGAAATACAGGAGGGCCAGGCCGAGCATGACCATGCTCATTCGTTCGGCAATCGACACGGCGTCGATGGCAAACATTCCGGCCGACGCGGCGGCCACGACACCGAAGATGATGATCAGCGCCGCGCCGACGATCATCTTCACGCGACGCTGCTCCTCGGGCGTCGAGCTGGGCCGCTCGCCGATGTCGCCGAGCGTCTTGTGCTGCCGCAGCTTGAAGGTGATCAGACCGATCACCATGCCGACGCCGGCGGCGCCGAAGCCATAGTGCCAGCCGACGCGCTCGCCGAGGTAGCCGGTGATGAGCGGCGCCAGCAGCGCGCCGACGTTAATGCCCATGTAGAAGATCGAGAAGCCCGCATCGCGGCGACTGCTGTCACGATCCGAGTAAAGCTCACCGACGATCGCCGAGATGTTCGGCTTCAGCATGCCGGTGCCCAGTACGATGAAAACCAGTCCCAGGAAAAAAGCCGGCTTGGCAAGGACCGCCGAGAACGCAA
>CBJLQC010000486.1:0-2646 GCA_966424955.1 uncultured bacterium
CCCAGGTCGTTGTTGTAGTTCGCGATCGCGATCAATCGCTTCTTCGGATCGTTGTCCTCGAACAAACCGAGAAACGTGGGATAGCCGCGGTAGCCCGGGATCAGGTTCTCCAGCGATTCGATCTGAAAGAACGCATGGAACACAGGATGCGACGCCTCCAGCTGGATCCAGCGCGCGCGCGGCAGCACGCGTGCCATTTGCACGGCCAGGTTCTGCCAGTCGTCGCGGCCGCCGCGCCGCCCGAAATCGTCGAAGATGATGAAGCCGCCCTTCGTCAAATAGTTGCGCAGGTTCTCGGCCTCCTGGTCGGACATCTGCCAGAAGCCCGGCTCCGACATGTACGCGATCGGATACTTCATCAGCTCGGCATCGCCGATGTCGATGATGCGGCCGCCTTCCTTGAACGGATCGACCGTGGTCACCTCATCCATGATGTGCATGAGGTTGCGCTCGGCGCGCGGGTAGTCGTGCATCCAGGGGGGCTCGTTGCCGCCGCCGAAGCGCATGCCGAAATCCGGGTCCGCGCTCATGTTGTAGCGCAGCCGCGCGAAGGTGAGGCGCGCATCGTAATCGGGTGGATCTTCGACGACGCGGTCCGCGCCGCGTGGCCCGCCGATCGCCGCCGTCGCGAGCAGGATGAGCAGCAGCAATGCCCGCTTCATGGCCGGCCCTCGCTCAGTTTGAGCAGCAGGTCCTGCACTTTGGCGAAGCTGGGCGCCACCTCGAGGGCACGCAGCACTTCACGGCGCGCATTCGCGCGGTCGCCCGCTTCGAAATGCGCCAGCGCGAGCTGATAACGCGCTTCCGCCATGTCCACCGGCTGCAAGGCGACGATCGCCTGGCGCTCGCGAATCGCGCCCGCGCGGTTGCCGGCCGCAGCGTACAGCTGCGCCAGCTTCTCGTGCGCAGCCAGATCGTACGGCGAGATGTACATGGCCTGCTCGAGCGCGGCCACCGTGCCTTGCGCGATCAGCGCGTCGTAGTTGTTGGCAGCCGCGCTCGCTTTCAGCCGGACGGCGTCGCCGGCGCGCTGCTCGGCAAATGCGCGGAAATCGCGGTCGAGCGCTTCGGGCGTGGTGCGCAAGACGTCGCGTACCACCGCGGTCGTGCTCTTGCCATCCGCGTAGGCGCGCAGCATGTCGCGGATCGCTTTCTCACCATGCTTCTGCTCGATCATCTCCAGCATGAGCGACGCCTGGTAATACGATACCTGCACTTGCGCCGGATACTTCGGCCGCACGAATCCGTTGTTCAGCTCGGCCAGCGGCAGCAGCCGGTTCGCGCGCTGCGCGGCCGCAAAGCCGGCCAGCCCTTCCTCGCCCCAGCCGGGACGCGCGCGCCGCTCTTCCAGTGTGGCCAGACCCTCGGTGAACCAGCGCGGCACCCGGTGATTGGTCATGCCGAGATGGAACGCGTGCGCCAGCTCGTGCCAGAGCGTGGAGCCCCAGTTGAACTCGCCGGGCTTGCGCGCCGATGGCGCATCCATGGCCAGCACACTGCCGAACGAAACGCCGAGCGCACCGAGACCGGCCAGCCCAACAGTGCGCACGGAGAAGTCGGCGTGCCGATCGAACAGCTCGAGGCGGATCGGCGTGGGCGGCTGGTAGCCGTAGCGCTGTGCCAGCTTGCCAAACGCCTCCTCGCCCAGTGACGTCACATACGGAGCGAGGACACCGGCTTCGCGCGGATTGGCGACGATCGCGAAATGCGGCGTCGTCCGCGTCTCGAACTTGTCGAGCTTGTCGAGCAGGTCCAGCGAGTTCTTGACCCACACGTTGTACGGATCGCCGGCAAACGATTTCTCCAGGCTCTGGCGCGCCGCCGCCGCATCGCCCTGGCGTAATTGATTGATGCCGAGCACGCTCCACGCGTCCCACGCCAGGCTGTCCCGCGCGATGGCCTGCCGCGCCAGCTCGACCGCGCGCGCGTACTGCCGCTGCTGCACGCTCAGCTCGGCCAGCGCCACCAGCACGCGCGCCGCACCGGCGCCCTGCGCGCGCGCGACGATGCCGCGCAACTCGGTTTCGTCACCCACTACCTGTTGCACCGACGCGGCCGCGATCAGCGCCTCGATCGACGCCGGATGGGCGCGTACCGCCGCGTCCGCGTGCACGCGCGCGGAATCGAGCATGTCGGTAGCCAGAAAGGCCTGCGTCAGAAAAGCATGCGCACGCGCATGCTGCGCATCCACTGCCAATGCCTTGCGCGCACTGTCCACCGCGCCGGGCCGGTTGTCGAAGTCGAGCAGCTCAGCCATGCCGGCCAGTGCGTCCGCGCTCTTCGGATTGATACGCAGTGCATCCGCGAAGGCTTTCTGGGCTTCGTCACTGTTGTATTTCTCGAGGAACAGCCGGCCCAGCTCGATACGCGCGGCTTCGTGGCGCGGGTCCACCGCGCTCGCTTCGTCAAAAGCGCGCAGCGCATCCTTGAAGAGCTGCGGATCGCGCTGTCCCAGGTGCTTCACCGCAACGCCGACGGCCACCAGCTCGTCCGCCGTCAGCTTCCGCCCGCTGTTGTAGCTGTCGATGAACGTGTCGAACAATTTGAAAGCTTCGTCGCTGCGGCCGGCGTAATAGGCAGCCAGCGCCTGCTGCAACCGCGCCTGCAGGCTGTCCGCCGGCGTCAGCACGCGCTGCGTCGCGGCCG
>CBJLQC010000487.1:0-2634 GCA_966424955.1 uncultured bacterium
GCAAGAAATGCTTCGCCCTGCGCATTGCCTCGACGATGGCGCGCGAAGAAGGGTGGCTGGCCGAGCACATGCTGATCCTGGGCGCGGAGTCGCCGTCCGGCGAAAAGACGTATGTCGCGGCGGCCTTCCCGAGCGCGTGCGGCAAGACCAATTTCGCCATGCTGATTCCGCCCCGCTCGATGAGCGACTGGAAGGTGACCACGATCGGTGACGACATCGCGTGGATCACCATCGGCGAGGATGGCGCGCTGTACGCGATCAATCCGGAGGCCGGTTTCTTCGGCGTGGCGCCGGGCACCAACGAAAAGTCGAACCCGAATGCCATGGCCACGCTCCGCGCCAACACCATCTTCACGAACGTAGCGCTCACGCCGGATGGCGACGTGTGGTGGGAGGGTCTCACCAAGGAGCCGCCGGACGGGCTGATCGACTGGCGGGGCGAGGCGTGGTCGCCGGACAAGGGCAAGCCGGCCGCGCATCCGAACGCGCGCTTCACCGCGCCGGCCAGCCAGTGCCCATCCATCGATCCGGCCTGGGAAGATCCGAATGGTGTGAAGATCAGTGCCTTCATCTTCGGCGGACGGCGCAATCGCACGGTGCCGCTGATCGTGCAAGGCAGCAACTGGGATTTCGGCGTCTACATGGCGGCCACCATGGGCTCGGAGACGACCGCCGCCGCGGCCGGTGCGGTGGGACAGGTGCGGCGCGACCCGTTCGCGATGCTGCCGTTCTGCGGCTACAACATGGGCGACTATTTCCGGCACTGGCTCGAAATGGGGCGGAAGCTGCGCAATGCGCCACGCATTTTTGCCGTGAACTGGTTCCGCAAGGATCCGGACGGCAAGTTCATCTGGCCGGGCTACAGCGAGAACATGCGCGTGCTGAAGTGGATCATCGATCGGGCACACGGTCGCGGTTACGCGGTGGACAGCCCACTGGGCTGGATGCCGCGCTACGACGATCTGGACTGGTCGGGGCTGGAGTTTGCGCGCGATGTTTACGAGAACCAATTGATGGTCGTCGATCGCGAGGAGTGGCTCCAGGAGCTGCACTCGCACGACGGCTTGTTCGACAAGTTGTGGGACCGGTTGCCCGAGGACTTCAAGCGGATGCGCGACATGCTGGCCGCCGACCTGGGCCGCTCACTACCGAAATGGACGATGGCGCGGAAAAGCGATTGAGTCGTGATCCTGATCCGTGATCCGCTGTGGGATACGATAACCCTTGATGATGCCGCGGTATCGATCGTCGATAGCGCGGCATTTCAACGTCTGCGTTTCATTCGGCAGCTCGGCCTCGCCCACCTCGTTTATCCGGGCGCCACGCACACCCGCTTCGATCACGCCATCGGCGTCTATCACCTGGCTCAGCAGGCACTGCGGCTGCTCGCCGAACGCGGCATGCTCGACTCGATCGCGGAAGCCGACCGGCGGATCGTAGCGTATGCCGCCCTGCTGCACGACATCGGGCATTATCCCTTCTCGCACGCACTCGAGGAGCTGGAACAGGATCGCATTCCCGGGCATCACGAAGCGCTGGTCGGCCGTTTTCTGAGTGATGCGGCCGTCCAGGACGCGCTGCACGGCGTGCGCGTCGATGGACCGACGGCGGTGGAGGCGCTGGTGCGCGGGCGCTCGCCCAATCCGCTGCAGGGGCTGGTGGCAGGCAGCCTCGATCTGGACAAGATCGAGTACCTGAAGCGCGATGCGCGCTTCTGCGGCGTCCCCTACGGCGAGGTCGATGTGGGCCGGCTGCTGAATGCGCTGGTGCTGGTGCCCGACCCGGCTACGGGACGGTTGGAGATCGGCGTGCGCGAGAAGGGCGTGGCCGCCCTCGAATCGCTGCTCTTCGCGAAGTATCAGATGTTCCGCAACGTGTACTGGCACCATGCGGTGCGCGCGGCCACCGTCATGTACAAGCGCATCGTCGCGGACGCCTTGCGGCTGGATGTCCTGACCGGCGAAGAGCTGATCGGCCAGACCGATGAGGGGCTGCTCTATTTGCTGGAAGCGCGGGCGCCGGAAATCGCGGCGCAGGTCAGCGCACTGCGGCAGCGCAGGCTGCCCAAGCGCGCGGCCGAGATCGCCGCGGCGCATCTCGGCGAGCATCAAGATGTAGCCGACTGGCTCACGGCGGACGGCGCGACCAAGCGTGCCGTCGAATCCGCCCTGGCGCGCGAGCTGGGGATGCCGGACGGCAGTATTTATCTCGACTATCCTGAAAAGAAAGCGATGTTCGCGCTCGACATCCTGGTCCAGCGGCGTAGCGGCGAGGTGCTGCGCCTCGGGCCGCAGGGTGAATCCGGGTTAATCGGTTTGCCGCGTGTCGCCGACGAGCTTTACCGCACTGCGCGCGTCTTGCGAGTCTTCGCGTGGGGAAAGCGGGTGCAGTTACCGGTAGAAGATGTGGTGCGATTGGCGTTGATGGATGAGGCAACCGTCATGGGTCGGGTCGAGGCTGGTGGATTGCTCGGATAGACTTGTAATTCACCACGAAGACACGAAGAAACACGAAGAACGAATTACCGGCGGCAGCTCCGCGCTCGAAATCCCTCATAATCTCAATTTTTGAATTGATTGTGGGATCATCGTGCGCCGGATGCTGACCGGCTCTCCGCGTTTTCAGCGTTCTCCG
>CBJLQC010000488.1:0-2627 GCA_966424955.1 uncultured bacterium
GCCCTGCTTGAGGGTCTTCACGGCCGTGTCCACCGATGCGAATGCGGTAATGATGATGACCGGCAGGCTGGCATCGACCTGCAGCAGCCGCGACTGCAGCTCGACACCGTCCATGTCGGGCATGCGCACATCGACAATGGCGACGTCGAAACTCCCGCGGTCCATCAGCGCGAGCGCCTCCGCGGCGTGGGCGGCGGCGCAGACCTCGTAGCCGTCCTTGCGGAACCAGTTGAACAGCGAATCGCGCACCGAATACTCGTCATCGACGATCAGGATGCGCGCGTTGGATTGCGTCATGGGGCAGCTCCTGCACTCTGCAGTTCCTCTTCCAGCAGTGTCATGTCGAGATGGTTGGCCCCCGCACGCGGCAGCACAATGCGGAAGGTGGCGCCGGCGCCGACCTCCGAGCGCACCGAGACGACACCGCCATGCCGGTGCACAATGCCGTACACCACGGCCAGCCCGAGACCCGATCCGCTTTCATTCGTCTTGGTCGAGTAGAACGGCTCGAAAATCAGCGGCAGCACATCATCCGGGATTCCGGTGCCCGTATCGCTGACTTCGATGGTCACTTCCTCGCTCGTGCCCTGCGCCGTCACGCTGAGCTGGCCACCGCCGTGCATGGCTTCGATGGCATTGACCATGAGCGCGACGATGGCCTGCTCGATTTCACCGGCATCCGCCACGATCTGTTGTTCCCCCGCGGGGAGCAGCTCGAGGTGAATCGAGACGCCCTCCATCTCCATGTGGTGATGGATGAGCATGATGCTGCGCTCGATCACATCGTTGACATCGACCGTGCGCAGCTCGCCGGTGCTGCGGCGCGAGAAGGCCAGCAGGTTGCGCACGATGTTGCCGCAGCGCGTGCACTCGCGCTGGATCAGCTGCAGGTAACGTTGCATCTCCGCCTTTTCCTCCGTACCTGCCGGCTGCTCGTCCAGCTCGCGCTCGACCAGCCGGGCATATGTCAGCATGCCGCTGATCGGGTTGTTCAGCTCGTGCGCCACGATCGCCGACAGCTTGCCCATGGACGCCATCTTCTCCATGTGCATGACCTGCCGCTGCGCCGATTCCAGCTCCTCGCGCTCGGCGGCCACCTTTTCCTCCAGCAGGTGCGACCATTGCGCGAGCGCCTGGTAGCGCATGAGCCGCCGGCCGGCGATGACTGCGATGAGCACGATGACGATGCCCAGCCCCGCCGTGGTCCAGATCAGGTAGCGGCGCGCGTGCGCCAGCGCGCGGTCCACCGGTTTCATGGACATGTCCACGGCCAGTACGGCGACCACCTTCTCGTCTTCCGGGCGATCGTGGCAGCCGGCGTCCCGGCAGCTGGGCCCGCTCTCAATGACCGTCAGCTGGCGGACCGTGCTGTCCCCGAAGATCGTCACGTCGCGGAGGACGGGCTGCGCGGCAATGTGGCACCGGCCGCAGGGGCCGGCCGCGTCCCGCATCCGTCCGCCGATTTCCTGGCTGTCGCTGGAGACCAGGATCACACCGCGCTTGTCGTAAATGCGGATGCCCGCCACGCCCGGCTCCCGGCCCAGCCAGCCGATGCGCTGCTCCAGATCCCCGCGCTTGTGCAGCAGCATGGCGTCGCGTGTCGTATGGCCGATCATGCCACTCGAGCGGCGTGCACCCAGAGCGACAAATTCCAGTAATTGTTGTTTGGTGGATTGGAAACTCAGAAAGGCATGAACGGAGAGGCTCACTGAAACGATCACCAAACTGGTAATCAGCAAACGCGCTCCGAACGACGACGACGCTGACGTCATCTGCCGCGGGCTCATGTGTGCAAATATCTCACATCGCGTCGAGATATTCAACGCATGTCAACTGCAACCAACACCTGTTATCCACGCACATCCCAGTGCGCAGTAGCAACATTTCCGGCGAGCCCGATTGGTACCGCGCGTGCATTGGCGAAGGCCGCCATCCGCGGGAGAACACGATGGAACAACCGCTCGTCGGTGTAGCTGCGCAACCGTGCGTTTGGATGTGCGCGGGCCTCGTGAGTTACCGGCTGTGCACTCGCGATTTCGATTGCGAGCACTGTCCGCTGGATGCCGCTCTACGCGGCGAATTGCCCACCATTCCGGAAGGCAGCGCGCTGCTCTACCGCCCGGAGGCCGGTCAGAGCCTGCCCGCTGACCGGCTGTATTCGACGGGCCACACCTGGGCGCGCCGCGTGGCCGATCGCGGCGACACCTGGCGGATCGGTATTGATGCGTTCGCCGCGACGCTCGTCGGCAATGCCCAGAGCATCAGCTGCGAACCTTTCGAGCACGTGCACGCGCGCGAGCCGCTGTGCACCATCGACATGGGCGTCGGCCAGCTGCACATAGGCGCGCCCTTCAGCGGCCGCGTGATGCACCACAACGACGCACTGCACACGCTGCCCGGCCTGCTCGTCACGCATCCCTACAGCGACGGCTGGATCGCCGAGCTGCTGGCGGATGAGCCGCCGGCGGCCGGTTTGCTGTCCGCCGACGCCGCGCGTCAGCAGCTCGCGCTCGATGTTCGACGCTTCCGCCGCACCATCGCCTTCCGCCTGCTGGCCGCCACCGAATCAGGCGAGCTGGGTAACTGCGCCGTGGAAGAGCTGGGTGACCTGCGCACCGTCATTGCCG
>CBJLQC010000489.1:0-2624 GCA_966424955.1 uncultured bacterium
TCCAGGCCGTGCCGCAGATCACATCCGTGTGGCATCGGCCGCGCCCCGAGGAAGATCTCGCGCTGCTCGGTGGCCAGGAAGCCATCCAGGAGTCGTGGCAGGATGATGAGCTGGATGTTTCCGGCGCGGTGTTCCTGCAGGTAAATCGAGCGGCGGCCGCGAAACTCGAGGATTACGTCCTGGCGCGCCTGGGCGATGTAAAGGGAAAGCACATCATCGACGCGTATTGCGGTGTCGGCTTGCACGCGCGGCGGCTGGCGCGCGCCGGCGCGCAAGTGACCGGCATCGAGCTGGATGCCCTGGCCATCAGGGAGGCACAGGCAGCGGGCGTTCCGAACGCGGCCTTCATTTGCGGCCGTGCCGAAGAGGAGATCCCGCGTCTCCTGCCCGCCGACATGGTCATTCTCAATCCGCCGCGCGCGGGCATCGACGCCGCGGCCATTCCGCCGCTGCTGCGGCGCCCGGTCGACCGGATCGTTTATATCAGCTGCAACCCGGCGACGTTGGCGCGCGATCTTCAGCGGCTCGCGTCCAGATATCAGCTCGATTCGTTGCGCTGTTTCGATCTGTTCCCGCAGACGGCGCACGTGGAAACGGTAGCGGAGCTCAAGTGCGTTACTTCGTAAGTGTCGGCGAGCGCACCTTCGAGATCGAGCTGCGCGAGCAGCACATTCTGGTCGATGGTGTGCTGATGACCGCGGAGCTGGAGCGTGTCGCCGACACGCTGCTGCGGAGGTTGTCACTGGACGGCGCGTCGCACCGCGTGGTAGCGCTCCCCGGTGAGGAGCGCGGCAGCTGGGAGCTGCACCTGGATGGGGAACGGGTGAGCGCGCAGGTGGTGGATGAACGTACCCGAGCGATTCGCGCGATGACGACGCGCAGCAGCGCGCCCGCCGGACCCAGGCCGGTGCGCGCGCCGATGCCGGGCATGGTGGTACGGGTAGAAGTCGAAGCGGGCCAACCCGTCCGCGCCGGTCAGGGCGTCATCATCATCGAAGCGATGAAAATGGAAAACGAGCTGAAAGCGGACGCAGCGGGCGTCGTCGCGAAGGTGCTGGTAGCTCCCGGCACGGCCGTCGAGAAAGGCGCCGCCCTGGTCGAATTCATGGCCGAACCCCGTGGCTGAGCGGACGCCGGGCGGCATCCCCATCAAGCCGCTTTACACGTCCGCGGACGCCGGCGACGCCGACCTGGGCGCGCCCGGCGAATTCCCCTTCCTGCGCGGCGTCTATCCGACCATGTATCGCGGCCGCTTGTGGACGATGCGGCAATACGCGGGCTTTGGTACGGCCGAGGCGACCAATCAGCGCTACCGGTATCTGCTGGAGCACGGGCAGACGGGGTTGAGCGTGGCGTTCGATCTGCCCACGCAAATGGGCTATGACTCCGATGCGGAGACGGCGCTGGGCGAGGTCGGGCGGGTCGGCGTCGCCATCAGCAGCATCGAGGACATGCGCGTGCTCTTCGATGCGATCCCGCTCGACCGGGTCTCGGTTTCGATGACCATCAATTCCACCGCGCCCATCCTGCTGGCATTGTACGTGGCCGTAGCCGACGAGCGCGGCATTGACCGGAAGCTGCTCGCGGGCACGGTTCAGAATGATATCCTCAAGGAATACATCGCGCGCGGCACCTACATCTACCCGGTCGAACCAAGCCTGCGCCTGGTCACGGATGTTTTTTCGTTCTGTGCGGAGCAGGTGCCGAAGTGGAATGCGATCTCGATCAGCGGCTACCACATCCGGGAAGCGGGATCGACCGCCGCGCAGGAAATCGCCTTTACGTTCGCTAACGCGCTCGAGTACGTGCAGCGCGCGCTGGATCGCGGGCTGCTGCTGGAGTCCTTCGGGCCGCGCCTGTCCTTCTTTTTCGCGGCGCACAACAACCTGTTCGAAGAGATCGCCAAGTTCCGCGCCGCGCGGCGCCTGTGGGCTCGCCTGGTGCGCGACCGCTTCGATGCATCCGACGACACGGCGCGCATGCGCTTCCACACGCAAACGGGCGGCGTGACGCTGACCGCGCAGCAGCCGCTCAACAACGTGGTGCGGGTGGCGGTACAGGCGTTGGCCGCCACGCTGGGCGGCACGCAGTCGCTGCACACCAATGGCTACGATGAAGCGCTGGCGCTGCCGACGGCGGAATCCGCCAAGCTGGCGCTGCGCACGCAGCAGATCATCGCGCACGAGTCGGGGCTGGCCGATACCGTGGATCCGCTGGGCGGCAGCTTCTACATAGAGTCACTGACCAATGCACTGGAAGACCAGGCGCGCGCCTATCTGGCCCGGGTGGACGAGCTGGGCGGCGCGAGTCACGCGCTCGAGTATTTCCAGGAAGAAATTCACAAGGCCGCCTATCAGCATCAGCTGGATGTGGAAGCTGGTAGCCGCCCGATCGTAGGCGTCAACGTGTTGCGCGAGGAAGAGGAGCGGATCGTCATCGAGCGGCCGGACTACTCCGCGCTCGAGCAGGGGCAACGCGAGAAGCTGCGCCGCTTCAAGCAGTCGCGTGATCCAGCCGCGGTTGAAGCGAGTCTGGCGCGCATTCGAGACGTGGCTATCGACCCGGCTGCGAACCTGCTGCCCTCACTGGTCGACGCCGTGAAGCAGAACGTCACGCTGGGCGAG
>CBJLQC010000490.1:0-2624 GCA_966424955.1 uncultured bacterium
GGGACGCCGACACGCATCCCGACGCCGAATTTCACCCCGGCGCCCGGCTGCGGCGGGATAAACGGCGCGCGCGCGGTAGCTCATGGGTGCGTCGGTGAAGCGGACGTAATCCCACTGCACTTCGGAGAAGCCCAGCTCGATCGCTTCACGGGCCAGCGCAATGTTGTAATCCCACACCGCGCGATTGTACGTGTCGACCCAGGCTTTGCCCTTGTTGTCCTTCCAGACGCTGCCGTCCTGGTTCTTGACGGCCAGCTCGGGTTTGGCCTCGGCCAGCACCGGATCCTTGAAGACGACAATGCGCGCGATCGGGTAGATGCCGTGCGCGCGCAGCGTGTCGAGCAGTCGGCGCGGGTTGCGGATGTATTCGCGAGTGGCACCCGCCGCCACCGCCAGCTTCACTCTCGATGGATAACTGACCTCGCCGCCTTCCTTCACATCGATGACGAAGCTGTTGATCTCCGTTCGGTCGGCAATATCGACCAGGCGCGCCAGCTTGCGCGACGAGCCGGCGGCCCATGCGTTGAGGTAGAGCGCCTTCACCGCGTCCGGCTTGGCAACACGCGGCGGCGGCTGCGGCGCCACCGGCTGCGGAACGGCGGCCGCCGTGGAATCACCGCCGGCCGGAACCGCCGCGGCCTGCCGCGGTGTGGGATCCGAGCAGGCCGGCAACAGGCAAAGCAAGCCGAGCGCGAGTGCACGACGATGTCGCATCAGTAGGTCGGCAGCGACGGATCGACGGTTTCCGCCCAGCCACGCACACCGCCCTTCAGATTCAGCACGTTGGCGAAGCCACGCGAGCGCAGGTACTCGACCGCGCGCGCGCTCCGCGAGCCGGAGCGGCAGTACAGAATCAGCTCCTGCGCTGGATCCAGCTCGGCTTCCCGCTGCGGCAGCTCCTTGAGCGGAATCATGCGCGCGCCGTAATCACCCAGGTTCACGATCTGCCATTCGAAAGGCTCGCGCACATCGAGCAGGACGGGTCGTTCGCCGCGATCGAGACGAGCCTTCAATTCCGCGGGTGTGATTTCGTCGTTCGGTTCGGACATGGCTCCATCCGGCGTATAGCCGCAAAATTCCTCGTAATCGATCAGCCCGGTGATAGTCGGGTGGTCGCCACAGACGGGACAGTCGGCGTGCTTCTTCAGCTTCAGCTCGCGGAAGCGCATGGTCAGACCATCGAACAGCACGAGCCGGCCGATGAGCGGCTGACCGACGCCGCTCAAAAGTTTAACGCCTTCCAGCGCCTGCAGCGAGCCGATGATCCCGGGCAGCACGCCCAGGACGCCGCCTTCCGCGCAGTTGGGCACGAGACCCGGTGGCGGCGGCTCGCGGAACAGGCAGCGGTAGCACGGGCCGCGCTGCGCATCGAACACCGAGACCTGGCCGTCGAAGCGCAGGATCGAGCCGTACACGTACGGCTTGCCCAGCAGCACGCACGCGTCGTTGACGAGATAGCGGGTCGGAAAGTTGTCGGTGCCATCAATGACGACGTCGTAAGCGCGGATGACGTCGAATGCATTGTCACGCGTCAGCCGCACCGCGTGCGTGCGGATGTCGATCTCCGGATTCAGCGCGCGCAAACGACGTGCGGCCGTGTCCAGCTTGGGCGCGCCGACGTCATCCGTCGTGTAGATGACCTGACGCTGCAGGTTCGTGATGTCGATGGCGTCGAAATCGACCAGCCCGATGCGCCCCACGCCGGCCGCCGCCAGGTAGAGCGCGGCGGGCGCACCCAAACCGCCCGCCCCCACGATGAGCACGCTGCCCTGTTTCAGCTTCAGCTGGCCGGCACTGCCGAATTCCGGCAGCGCGAAATGCCGGCTGTAGCGCGTCAGCTCCTGCGCGTTGAATTCCATCAGCCACCCGCGATGCTGGGCACGATCATCAGCGTGTCGTCGTCGCGGACGGGCGTGTCCAGCCCGTCGAGCGTACGCACGTCATCCTCGTTGACGAACACGTTCACGTAATTGCGCAGCTCCCCGCGCTCGGTGTACAGATGCCGACGCAATTGCGGGTACGCCGTCGACAGGCTGCTCAAGGCAACCGCCACGGTCGGGGCGTGCACCGGCATTTCGGCGTGGCCGCCCGTGTAATCGCGGAGGGCGGCGGGTATGCGAACCAGGGCCATGTCTCAGTATACCCGCGGAAGCGGTTCCCGGTCTAGCACGGATCCTGCCCTTTAAGTCTTTGTCCAACAAGGAGGTATGATGTTCAAACGCAAACGCCGGGATGGTATGGGAATCGGCCTGCTGGACCGCGAAAAAAAATCCCCGAAGCGCTCGGACGAACAAGGCGCACCCGAGCCCGAGCGCCCTTTCAATCCGGAGCAGGAAGCCCGCTCACCGAACCTCGAGACGCAGCGGCCATCGCAGGCAGAAGGCGAGCGACGGGGCTGACTCGCCTCTGGCCATCCTGAACTGCCACTGCGGGTGAAAAACGCGGGCGGTGGGGGCCGGCGCCCGCGTTAGTGTTTGATCAGTCCCGCGATCAGCTCGGCATTGCGCCGCGCGCCACCGAGCCGTGCCTCGACGAACGCGCGCGCGGCGACCGCCGATGTCCGGAAGTGCACGGGGCGCGCGGCGAGATCGAGGATGACGGAGGCGGCGGCGTGACCGTCGCTG
>CBJLQC010000491.1:0-2618 GCA_966424955.1 uncultured bacterium
CCTGGCCAACCAGGCCCTCACCGTCCTTCGTGAACGCGACGACGGACGGCGTGGTCCGTCCGCCTTCCGCGTTCGGGATGACGACGGGATCGCCGCCTTCCATTACGGCCACCACGGAGTTGGTGGTGCCGAGGTCTATTCCTATGACTTTGGCCATGGATCTCCTTCTGATGAGAAACGGGTGCTGACTGGGATCGCGTGCAACGCGTATGCCCCCACCAGCACCCGTTTTCGTGTCAATTAGGCTGAATCACAGCGGCGTCTCTGCCGTGCTGGCAGGGTCGGCTGCAATCGAACCTGCGCCTCCTTCAACTCCCTGCCGGCGTCCTGGTCTCGCCGATGGCGTTCTCCACGGGCGGCCAGTTCGGACTTTCGTCGAGCTTGCCAGTGCCGGCGCCCGGTATGGCCGGAACCATGCCGGGCTGCCAGAGGCCCTCCGAGCGCGCGACAAAGATGGTGGCGACCTGATCGCCGGTGATGTTTACGACGGTTCGGGACATGTCGAGGATGCGGTCAATCCCGAGGATGAGCGCGATGCCTTCACCGGGCACGCCGAACATGGCGAGAATGCCGACCAGCAAAGGAATCGAGCCACCGGGCACACCCGCCGCGCCGACCGCGGTGATCACCGACATCATCATGACAATGATCATCTGCGGCACCGTCAGCGTTACCCCGAACACCTGCGCCAGGAAGATCACGGTGACGCCTTCGTACAGCGAAGTGCCATTCATGCACATCGTATTGCCGAGCGGCAGCACGAATCCCGCGATTTTGGACGGCAGTCCCAGGTTCTGTTCCGCCACCGCGATGTTGGTTGGCAGGGTGGCCGCGCTCGAGCTGGTGGAGAAGGCGGTGATCATCGCCGCCTTGATGCGGCTGTAAAAAACGCGCGGGCTGAGTCCGCCTGCGAAGCGCACGATCAGGGAGAGCGTAACGGTGAGGTGGACGAGCAAGCCTACCAGGACCACGCCAACGTAGCGAGCGAGTGGTGCGAGCAGCTCCAGGCCGAAGCGGGATGTGACCCCGTAGATCAAAGCGAACACGCCCAGTGGCGCGATCTTCATCGCCATCTCGACGATCTTGATGACGATGTCCTGCAAGGCTTCCAGCCAGCGCAACATGGGCTGCGCGCGCGCGGAGGCGATCAGCGTCAGCGCCGCGCCGAACATGATGCCGAAGAAGATG
This sequence comes from uncultured bacterium, assembly GCA_966424955.1. GTDB lineage: Bacteria > Gemmatimonadota > Gemmatimonadetes > Longimicrobiales > RSA9 > CBJLQC01. The sequence continues at coordinate 1,189 of CBJLQC010000491.1, forward strand.
ACGCCCAGCATGTCCATGTCGACGGCGGACTTCAGCGGATTGCGCGTCACAATGTTGACCAGCGTCTCGACTCCAAAGTTGGTCTGGGCAGCGGCCTCTACGCGCGATGATGCGTCGGCCGCGTAAGTCGCCATCAGTCGGCTCTGCACTTCGGGATCGACTCGCGAGCCGGGGCGCACCGCCAGCACGAGCAGGATGCCCACCGTTGCCGAGAGGACCGTGCTGACGACGAAAAAGCCGAGCGCCTTGGCGCCTACGCGGCCGACGCGGCGCAGATCGCCGAGGCCGGCCACACCCAGCGCGATGGAAGCAAAAACGAGCGGCATCACGATCATGAAGAGCAGCCGCAGGAATATCTGGCCCATTGGTCCGGCCAGGTACTTGTTCGTCCAGGTGACGAAGGTATGCTCGGGGCCGAGGGTCAGGTTGACAGCGAGACCGGCGATAGCGCCGATCACGAGCCCAAGGAGGATCTTGGTATGCAGTGGTATCCGTTTTTCAGATCCGTTGGACGGTGAGCTCATGGCACAAGTTGTCAGAGGAGGTTGACGCGGCCGCAGCGGCCGGTGCCGGAAGGGTATCGGGGCGGCCGCCGTTATGGCAACAGTAATCGTCCGCGTGATAGATTGCCCGGACTGAATTCGGCGTTCGCGGCAGGCGTGAATTCGGCTGCCATGCCGTGCGGACGGCGTTCAAGTGCTTGCTCGGTCAGCGAAAGACTCAGGATTGTTTCCACTTAGAGACGAAAACCCAACACTCCTCGCCCCCATCATTACGGTCGGGATCATCATCCTGAACGTGATCGTCTGGCTGTACTACCAGGGTGGCGGCATGTCCGATGACTTGCTCGCCAATTCAATCTGCCAGTTCGGTGTGATCCCGTCCGAAATCACCGGCAATACGGAGTACGGCGGCGTCGAGCTCGGCCCGAACACACCGCCCTGCCTGTTCGGCGGCGTTACCTGGGCCACCACGGTGACCAGCATGTTCATGCATGGGAGCTGGCTGCATCTCATCGGCAACATGTGGTTCCTCTGGCTGTTCGGTAACAACGTCGAGGACAGCATGGGTCACCTGCGCTACCTCGCCTACTACCTGATCGGCGGACTGGCCGGCTCAGCCGCGCACATCCTGGCGGATACCAGCTCGGTGGTTCCGACAGTGGGCGCGTCGGGCGCCATCAGCGCCGTCATGGGTGGTTATCTGCTGCTTTACCCTAAGGTCCGCATCCAGACGCTGTTCTTTCTATTCATCTTCATTCGCATCATCCCCGTGCCGGCGTGGCTGGTGCTGGGCCAGTATTTCGCGCTGCAGGTCTTGTACGGGACTGCCGTTCAGCAGGTGGGTGGCGGAGTCGCGTTCTGGGCGCACATCGGCGGCTTTGCCGCGGGCGCCCTGCTGGTCATTCCATTCCGCAATCCATTGCTGGT
>CBJLQC010000492.1:0-2605 GCA_966424955.1 uncultured bacterium
CGACGAAACCGATCGAGCAGTTCGTCAATCGCGTGTTCGTCGAGCTGCTGCCGGAGCGGCCGGCCGAGCAGCAGGCGGCATTTACGCCCATGGTCGTGCAGAAAGCCGCCAAGCCGTGGCACGGCGCCTGGTGCCACAGCTTCGAAGTCGCCACGCGCCAGCACGTCGTGATCTCGAATGCGGATGCCGACCGCGTGGCTACGCTGATCGCCAAACGCATTCGCAAGGGCCGCCGGCAGCCCGGCGATTTCCTGGTGCTCACCAATCGCAAGGCGACGCTGCAGGTCTATGCGCGCGCGCTGGAAGCGCGCGACGTCCCGGTCGAAGTCACCGGCTCGTCGGTCGGGCTGGAAGAGGAGCTGCACGAGCTGGTCATCCTGCTCGAGGCACTCAGCGATCCCTCCGATCCGACGCTTACCGTAGCCGCGCTGCTGGGCTTGTTCTTCGGTATCGATTACGAGGAGCTGCTGGCCCACAAAATCGCGTGCGGCACGCTCAGGGACGCCTTCTCGTTCCTGGTCGAGAAGCCGCTGCCCGCATCCGATGTCATGGAGGCGCTGCACAAGCTGAAGCGCTGGTGGGAGCTGTGTCGCCGGGAGCCCGCCGACGTCGCCATTCCGCGCATCGTCGAGGACATCGGCCTGCTGCCGCACGCGGCCGGTGGCGATCTCGGCGCCACCCGCGCCGGTGCCCTGCTGTTCGCCCTGGATGCGGTGCGCGCCGCCGGTCTGGCCGGCGACACGTCGCTGCGCGCCGCCATCGAGGCCATTCGCGTGGCCACCGATGCGGCCGAAGCGGAAGCGCCGCTCGAGCCGGGGCGCGCCAACGCCGTGCGGGTCATGAACGTGCACAAGGCCAAGGGGCTGGAAGCGCCGGTCGTCTTCCTGGCGTTCCCGACCGGTGAGTGGACCGGCGAGCCGACCATCCACGTCGAGCGCCCCGCCTCCGGCGAAGCTGTGGGCTACATGAAGGTCGAGGAGCGCGGCGACGCGCCGTACAGCATGCGCACGCTCGCGCAGCCGCTCGATTGGCCCGGGCGCGCGGAGCTGGAAGCCGAGTTCGAGCGCGCCGAAGACGTGCGGCTGTTATACGTGGCTGCGACGCGCGCCGCCGAAGAGCTCATCGTCAGCCGGTGCGCGCAGACCGAGGACAAGTCGCCGTGGCGCGCGTTGTATCCGCACTTCGAAGACGAACACCGCGGCGAGCTGGAGTACCGCAAGCCGCCGCAGCGCCAGAAGCTCGAGCTGGAAGCCGGCGACATCATGCGCCGCGTGGCCCAGGTAGCCGTGCAGCGCGAGCAGGCTGCCGAAGCAACCTTCGTGGCAACGTCGATCAAGGAAATCGCGCGCAAGTCCATGCTGAGCAGCGATGCGCTCGACATTGTGCCCATGATCACCCGCGCCGACGTCGCGCCGCGCGGCATGGAGTGGGGATCGATCGTGCACTCCGCGCTGGAAATCGCCGCGCGAGGCGCCGATGCCCAGAAGCTGGAAATCGCGTGTCGCGGCCTGCTCCTCGATTTCGAGCGTCCGCTGGACGAGCACGGCGAGCCGGCCGAGCTGGCCGAGCTGCTCACCCTCGTGCACGGGATGGCCCGGTCCGAGATCTGGAAGCGCGCGATGCGCTCCGGGAATTACCTCGTTGAAGTGCCGTTCGCGCAGACCGATGTCGATGAAGGCGGGACCGCCGTAGCGGAAGGCGTCATCGATCTCGCGTTCCGCGAGCAGGCCGGCTGGGTCATCGTCGACTACAAGACCGATGCGATTGCCAACCCGGACATCTGGCAGCAGCGCACCGAGCTGTATCGCCGGCAAGTCAACCTGTACGCGGATTACTGGGAGCAGCTCACCGGCGAGACCGTCTTCGAGCGCGTGCTCGTGCTCACGTCCATCGAACACGAACTCAAGTGGAGCAAGAGCGGGCCGGTCCGGACGCAGCAGCTGGATCTGCTGCTATGAAGAAAACATCCGACTCAATCAAGTTCCGGTCTTCCGGCGCCCGCCCTTCTTTGCCGCAGCCTTCTTCGCCGCCGGCTTGGCAGCTGCGCGCTCTTCATCCGAGTCATCGGCACCGGTAGCCGCCGGACTTTTCTCGAGCGACGCCTTCAACGCCGCCATCAGGTCGATGATTTGTGTCGCCGGCTGCTCGGTCGGCGCCTGCGTGATGTCTTCGCCCTCGATCTTGCGCGTGATCAGGTCCAGCACGCGCTCGTGCACGTCGTCCTTGTACTGCTCGGGCTTGAACTCATCCGTCGCCAGCTGCTGCACCAGGTTCACCGCCAGCTTCAGCTCGTTCTCCTTCACTTCGCCGGACGGAATCGGAATCTCGCTCATGGGCCGCACTTCGTCGGCGTAATGCAGGTACTCGAGCATGATCGCATCGTCCATCGGGCTGAGCATGACGAGATACTGCTTGCCACGCGCCGCGTAACGGCCGATCGCCGAGAGATGGGTCTCGCGCATCGCTTCGCGCAGCAGGCGATAGGCGCGATCGCCGCCTTTACCGGGGGCGAGGTAGTACGGGCGGTCGACATATACGCGCTGCACCTTGTCGGCCGGCACGAACGTGTCGGGGTGGAGCGTGCGGGTGCCCACCTCCTCGACGG
>CBJLQC010000493.1:0-2605 GCA_966424955.1 uncultured bacterium
CTCGGGGGCCTCGCCTGCTATGCCGTGAGCGTCGTCCTGTGGATTCTGGCGCTGACCCGCGTGGAGGTGAGCGTCGCCTATCCCATGCTTTCGCTCGGCTACATCGTCAACGCCTTCGCCGCGTGGCTGATCTTCGGCGAAGCGCTGTCGGCAACCCGGCTTGCCGGCATTGCCGCCATCATCGTGGGCGTGTGCATGGTCGTGAGTACCGGTCGTGGCGCCTGACAACGACCGCCGCGGGAAGGCACCGTTCCTTCCCTTTGCGCGCCCGCAGCTCGACGCGGATGAAATCGAGGCCGCCGTAGCGGTGCTGCGTTCGGGATGGATCGCGTCAGGACCGCGCGTGGAAGCGTTCGAAGCGGCGCTTTCCGAATACCTGGGCGGACGTACCGTCCTTGCGTTCACCAGCGCGACCGCAGCGCTGGAAGTGGCTCTCCAGATCGCCGGTATCGGGCCTGGCCATGAAGTCATCGTTCCCGCGATGACGTTTGCAGCGACCGCCAACGTGGTCCTGCGGGTCGGTGCCCGGCCGGTATTCGTCGACGTCGAGCTCGAGTCCCGGAACATCGATCTCGACCAGCTCGAGGCTGCACTCACTCCGCGAACCCGTGCGATCATGCCGGTGCACTTCGCCGGACACCCGGTGAACATGGAAGCGCTGTACGCGAGCGCCCGACGCCACGGCGTGCGCGTTATCGAGGATGCCGCGCACGCCATGGGGGCAAGGTGGCGCGGCGAGCGCATCGGCAGCATCGGCGACATGGTCGTCTTCAGTTTCCATCCCAACAAGAATATGACCACGATCGAAGGCGGAGCGCTGGTCCTCGACCAACCGGAGGAGGTACGTCAGGCACGCCGCCACCGCTTTCACGGCATCGACCGCACCGCCGATGGCGAATTTGACGTATGGGTTCCGGGCGGCAAGTACAACCTGTCCGACGTCGCCGCGAGCATCGGCCTGGTGCAACTGGCGCGGCTCGACGCCTTCAATGCGCGTCGCGGCGCGCTCGCCAGACAGTATCTGCGGCAACTGAGAAGCGATCCCCCGCTGCTGCTGCCCCACCCGGGCGACGAGGGGCACAGCTGGCACATGTTCGCGCCCCTGCTCCCGCTCAATCGCCTGTCGATCGGACGCACTCAATTTATCCGTCGCATGGAAGAGCGCGGCATCGGTGTCGGCGTTCACTTTCCCGCACTGCACCAGCTTACGCTGTACCGCGGCCTCGGCTACGGCGCTCAGCGATTGCCGAACGCCGAGCGCATCGGTCGCGAGACCATCACGTTGCCTCTGTTCCCCGCGATGGCGGAAGGGGACGTGGCCCGCATCTGCGATGCGGCACGCGAGGTCATCGGAGTAGCCGCCGCCGGGCGATCGGGACGGGATCAACCGTGAAACCGGTTCTCGTTTCAGTCATCGTTCCGATCTACAACGAGGCGCAGGTCCTCGCTCAGCTTTTCAGCCGCCTGTACCCCGCGATGGACCGCCTGGGCGTGCCCTATGAAGTGGTGCTCGTCGACGATGGCAGCCGCGACCGCTCCCCCGAGATGATTCGACAACAGGTGCAGGCGAGACCCGACCGCACCCGGGGAGTGTTGCTCGCGGGAAATGTCGGACAGCATCTTGCGATCCTCGCCGGATTCGAGCATGCACGCGGCGACCGGCTGGTGACGCTCGACGCAGATCTTCAGAACCCGCCGGAAGAGATCGGCAAAGTGCTGGACCTGCTGGACAAGGGCCACGATTACGTCGGCGGCGTAAGGGTTAACCGCCGCGACCCGTGGTGGCGTGCCGGGATCTCCCGGCTCATCAACCGCGTGCGGGAAAGCACGACGCGGGTGCGCATGAGCGATCACGGTTGCATGCTTCGCGCATACGAGCGCCGGGTCGTCGACGCGATGCTGCACTCGGGAGAAATTCACACGTTCATCCCGGCGCTGGCCTACACCTATTCGCGCAACCCGGCGGAGGTCGAAGTGCAGCATGCGCCGCGCGCGGCCGGCGAATCCAAGTATTCGCTGTTCGAGCTCGCGCGCCTCAACTTCGACCTGATGACCGGTTTCACGGTGGGGCCGTTACGCGCCTTCTCGCTGTTCGGCATTGCGCTCTCCATGCTGGCCGCGCTCTTCGTCGTTTACCTGGCGTTACGAAGGTTGTGGGTCGGACCCGAAGCCGAAGGCGTGTTCACGCTCTTCGCCATCAATTTTCTCCTGATCGGAATCGCGCTCTTCGGCATCGGCCTGCTCGGCGAATACGTCGGCCGCATCTACGAAAAAGTCCGCGACCGGCCGCGCTATCTGGTCCAGGAAGTGCTGGAGCCCGGGGGCCAGCCGGCGAGACCCGCGCGCTGGAGGGAGGCCGGCTGATGGCACCGCGCGCGGTCGTGTTTGCCAATCACGAGGTCGGCGTGCGCTGTCTGTCCGCAGTCATGGCCGCCGGCATCGAGGTGCCGCTCGTCGTGACTCACGACGAAGAGCCGGTCGAGAGCGCCGGCTTTGCGAGCGTGGCGGAGCTTGCGACTATCAACGACCTGCCGCTCGCCATGCCGCGTGACGCCCGCGACCCGCAGTTCGTCCGTCGTGTCGTCGATAACCGGCCCGACTTCAT
>CBJLQC010000494.1:0-2594 GCA_966424955.1 uncultured bacterium
CGCTTTCTTACGCGCGCGGGACCTGAAATCGCAGTGGCCTCCACCAAGGCATTTACCACGCAGCTCGCCGCACTGCTGCTGCTCTCGATAGTGCTCGCACGCCTGCGCGGCCGGGTATCGCCCGAGGGTGAACAGGCGTTGATCCGGTCGCTCCGGCATCTGCCTGCCGCGCTCTCCAGCGTTCTCGAAGTTGAGGCGGAAATTGCGCAATGGGCTGCGCGCTTTGCCGAGCAACCGCACGCGCTCTTTCTCGGCCGGGGCATTCATTACCCGATCGCGATGGAAGGTGCGCTCAAGCTGAAGGAAATTTCATACATCCATGCCGAGGCTTATCCGGCGGGCGAACTGAAACACGGGCCACTCGCGCTGGTCGACAGCCACATGCCGGTCGTCGCGATCGCGCCCCAGGATGCGCTGCTGGAGAAACTGAAGTCGAACCTTCAGGAGGTGCGGGCTCGGGGTGGACAGCTATACGTGCTCGCGGATCAGGAGGCTCGCATTGAGCCGAGCGAGGGTGTCCACGTCATCCGCCTTACCGATCATGCCGGACCGCTGTCGCCCATCCTGCATGTAATCCCGCTGCAACTCCTCGCCTACCACTGCGCGCTGCTGCGCGGCACGGATGTCGACAAACCGCGCAATCTGGCGAAGTCGGTGACGGTCGAATAGCGACGATCAGCCGCCCGCCCGGCGCTGGCGTGCGAGTTCCAGCAAGTCCTTCAGCACGCCGATCATGCGCTCGCCGGAACCCGCCATGCCGGGCGAAGTGAGATAGCGGCCATCGACCACCAAGGACGGTGTTCCACGGACGTTGTATGCGCGCGTCGCAGCTTCCGCGTCGATGACCTTCTGCGTGACAACCGCGGAATTGTAGGCTTCGGTCCACCGCTTGCCTTCGATGCCTTGGCGCACCGCCCACTGCAGCATCACCTCCGGCTTGCTCATGTGGAGTTCCTGCGCGTGGTAGCTGTGATAAACCGCCTGGTGGAGACGGTCCAGCTCGCCAAGCGCTTCCAGCGTGTAATAAATGCGCGCGTGCGGCGCCCAGGTATCCTTCAATACGGCGGGAATCCGGCGGAGCACCACATCGGGCGGCTTGTGCCCTGCCCACTCTTCGAGGGCAGGCTGAAAGCTGTAGCAGTGCGGACAGCCGTACCAGAAAAAATCGATGACTTCGATCCGTTCGCCGGTCGCTACGGGCTGCGGATCGATCAGCCGGTAGTCGACGTTCACGCGGAGCGCGCCCTGCCCGTATGCGAGGGACACCGGAAAGACGATTGCTGCCAGCAGCAATAATCGCGCGCAGCAGTGCACCGCGGCGACGACCGCCCCCTTCATTTTGCGCCGTGCGTCTTGCGCGCGAGCGCGATCACTTCTTCGAGTACCCGGAAATAGCGATCGTAGTCGATCGTATGGTCGGCCTTCAGGATGCGCGAAGGGGCGGTCAGGTACTTGCCGTCGACAACGAGCGCCGGGGTGCCCGGGATGTCATAGCGCGCCGTGATCTCCTTCGCGCGCTGGGTATGGCTCTGCACGGCGAAGGAATTGTAGGTCTGGGCAAATTTGTTGCGATCGACGCCCTGCTTGGCGACCCAGTCGAAAAGGACATTCGGATCCTGAAGTCGAATTCGTTTTTCGTGGATGGCGGCAAAAACTTCATGATGCAGTTTGTCGACGAGTCCCATGGCATCGAGCGTGTAGTAGAGCTTGGTCAGCGGGACCCATGAATCCTGGAATACCGCGGGCACGCGTTTGAACTCGACATCGGCAGGCTTGCGCTTCAGCCAGGCGGTGAGCGAAGGCTGCAGGGCGTTGCAGTGGGGACAGCCGTACCAGAAGAACTCCAGTAACTCGATCCGGTCTCCGCTGGAGACCGGCTGCGGTGTGGCGAGCACCACATAATCCCGGCCAGCGACGATATCGGCCGCCGCGGTTGCAGTAGTAAGGGCCAGCACTGCGCCGAACAGAATCGAAAGCCAAGCCTTGCTGCGGTTCATCATCGCTCCATTCAATACAGCGTTTCGTTCCTTAACGGCCGTCGTGCACCTTGATCAACGTCGTCTCGACACCGTTCAGTTTGAGCGTATCGCGGGTTCGATTGAGCTGCTCGACGCTCGTGTACGGGCCAATGCGTACTCGGTGCCAGACGCCTTTGTCGGGCACCGACGTAGTCTGTATCGTTGCTTCCACGCCGAGTAACGCGAGACGGGCCTTCAGGTTGTCCGCGTCCGCCGCGCTCTGAAAGGCGCCGGCCTGCAGAAAAAACGCTTCCTTGGAAGCTGCGGGCGCCTTCTGAGACTCTCTCAGCTGCTGGTCGGTGGCAGGCTCTTCCGTGCCGGGAAGGATTTTATAGAAATCGAACCGCGGTTTCGCTTCCGGGACGCGCGCGACCTTGTCCTCGGGACGGGTGTCGCGCGTAACCGGCGGGTTGGTCGTGGCAGCGGGTGCTGTGCGGGCGAGGAACGGGCTCGGCACCTTGTTGATGTACCACGCCACCGCCAGGGCGATCGCCAGGCCCAGGACGAGTCCGATCAGGATGCCGACCAGCAGTGTGTGACCGCCGCCGCGCGCCGCTGATTTGCGTTCCACTCGCT
>CBJLQC010000495.1:0-2585 GCA_966424955.1 uncultured bacterium
CGAGCAGGACGCGCATCCCCAGCGCATGCGCAGCGTCGACGAACGCCTTCACGTCAGCCGCTGTGCCGTATGCGGGGTTGACCGCGCGATAATCGGCGATCGAGTACGGGCTGCCCAGCCCACCTTTGCGATTCTCCCTGCCGATCGGCTGAATCGGCATCAGCCACAGGATGTCGATGCCCATGTCACGCAGGCGCGGCAGGTGCGTTTGCAGGGCGCGGAAGGTGCCTTCCGCCGTGTATTGCCGCACGTTGATTTCGTAAATGACGTCGTCGCGCGACCAGGCGGGGTGGGCCACCTGCGGGAGGCCCCGGCTGTCGGTGGTGGGTGGCGATTGCACCGCCGTGCTGCAGCTCAGCAGACCGAGTAGCGTGACGAGTACGAGCCGCCTTGAATCCAGCCGTTTCATGCGCCCCTCCATTGGGTTACTGCGCAGAATGCGGAGTCGCTGACGGTGCGTCAACGGCAGGCGTGGGCGCGGCTCCCCGGGGGCACGCCCGCCGGGCTGTTCTGTTGCGTTTCAGCATCAGCCCGGTGTCCCGGTTCAGCACATACGAGACCCTGCTTCCGCCTTCCGACAATGGATTTTGCTACTGCTCCGTACTGGATGGCGGTGGCTTGATCCCTGCACCTCTGCCTGGCACGGCACATTGCCACTCGAACCCACGCATTTTCTCGGGCCCGCTGCTCATGACCACCGCCCTACCATTGCCCGCGCGCCTGCGCTCCTGGCTCGACACGCAGGAAGTGCTGCGTCTCGCCACACTCGTCGCCATTGCGGTGTTCCTGGCCGACTGGGCGTCGAAGCAGTGGGCCATCGAAATCATCGGGCGAGGCGGCGCGGACTACGGTCTGTGGCTGCCCACGCACAACACCGCCTTCGCGTTTTCGGCCGGCGCTGATCGCGTGGACACGCAATTCGTGATGGCGGTGCGGCTGGCCGCGCTGTACGCGCTCGCGTTTGTGTTCGGCAGAAAAGTCATCTGCGATGGACGCAGCGCAGCCGGATTCGGCTGCGTGCTCGGCGGCGGCATTGGTAATACCGCCGACCTGGCGCTCGACAATGCCGTGCTCGATTTCATGAACGTCGGGCCGTTTCCCTTCGAGCTGGCCGGCGGGTCTTTCCACGTGCATTTCGTGTTCAACGCGGCCGACGTCGCGATTCTGATCGGGGTTGCCCTGCTCGCGCCGCGGCTGCAAGTATGCGCCCTCGCGCTGCAGCGCCGGATTGCCGCGTGGGAATCGGCGATGAAGCGGTAACGTTCGCCCGTACTCCCCCACTAGTACCCTTACCCTTACCCTTACTCTTACTCTTACTCTTACTCTCCCCTCTCCCCTCACGCTCGCTGCGAGGGAAAGCTGAGAGGGAAAGCGAAGAGTAAGGGTAAGAGTAAGAGTAAGGGTAAGAGTAAGAGTAAGGGTAAGGGTTTCTTTGACCAGTCCATCCATCTCGCTGGTTTTGCTCACCTGCGCTCTCGCCGGCGGCTGCATGACAGCGCGCGGTCGTGACGCTGAGCTCGAGCCGATTACGAGACTGGGCTGCCGGAACGACATCGTCCTGCTGGGTGAGCTGCCCAGTCACGGCGAGGCGAAAACGTTCGGCCTCAAGGCGCGCATCGTTCAGGCGCTGGTAGAACGGTGCGGATTCGACGCCTTGCTGTTCGAGGCTCCCATATACGATTTCGTGGGATTTGCGGAAGCGGTAGCGAACCGCAACAGCGAGCCGCTGCAGTTGAACAATGCGATTGGCCGGTTCTGGCTGACCACCGAGCTGGCGCCGTTCCGCGCGTGGCTGTACGAACGTGCCATCACCGGCAAGCTGATGGTCGGCGGGCTGGACGATCAGATCAGCGCGACCGCGGCGTATGCACGCAGCCGATTGCCCGCGCTGATGAGCCCCGAGTGCCGGGAGGCGGTGCTGCGGCACGTCAACTGGACGTATGATGCCGCACACGCGTTTGATGGGGCCGAGCAACAACGCTTGCAAAACTGCGCGCGTTCCAACCCGGGCTCGAACGATGTACTGCTGCGGAACTTCGCCACCTATGTGGACCGCCAGGTCCAAAGTCCGGGTGCCCGTCCGCGCGATGAAGTCATGTACGACAATCTGCGCTGGTACCTGTCGCGATTGCCGAAAGGCAGCAAGGTGGTGGTGTGGACGGCCACCGTGCATGCGGCGCGGGTGCAAGGCAGTCTGGCATACGAGCCCCTGGGCGCCTGGCTGGTCGAGGCCGGAATGCACGTAGCGTCGATCGGCTTCACCGCGCTGGCGGGCGAAACGGCCATGGCCGGACGACCGGCCCGCCCACTCGAAGCGCTGCCGCCCGGCTCGCTCGAAGCACAGAGCAGCTTCGGCGCAACCGGCTGGGCGTATCTCGACGCCGCACGCCTCGCCCGCTTGGGCGAGGTGCCGGCACGCCTGCTGGGGAAGACGACCGCCGCCCGGTGGTCCGAGCTGCCCCCCGTCAGGGCCATGAGCTCGGCCTCGCGGGCCAGCGCGGAGGCGAGGTCGGCGCTCGCCGAGTGCGCGACCGCGCGCCGGATGGAGCCGTAGGCGAGGGTCGGGCCGTCGGCGAGCGACCGGG
>CBJLQC010000496.1:0-2584 GCA_966424955.1 uncultured bacterium
ACTGTTGTTTTAGCCGAAAACATGCCAGCCGAAGTTCGTGTGGCCACTATGCGACGCTTAACCGAACCGCGGAATGTGGTGATCCTAAATGCGCAGATAGCGACGACGAAGGAGTTGTCATACGGAATACGCGCACTCCTTGCAGAGGAAGCGAATGACCGCAATGGGACAGGCCGAAGTGACGCACAGCGGTGGTTATCCCGCCGAGCCGATGACGCTCCGGTCTACCCGTGGGCCGCTGCATTTCTCGCAAAATTGCAAGAAGCGGAAATTCGCCCGTTGTCGATAGGCGTTTCTGGCCGGACCAGAATCGCGAGAGCGATCGTGCCCAACGTCGACAAACAGCGGCCTCAGTGACACGTATGCCGTTTCACGATTGGCAAGACTCCCGTCATGAGTAGGTGGCGGGAGTTTATTCTGCCGGCTTTTTAGGTAACCGAATGGCACGCCAACTCGCACGATTCGCCCCTTGGATCCCATCGACGATCAAACCGTGAACGACGCATTTTCCGGTGCACACGTCGACTTGTAGGCTATACTCAAACTATTGCGGAACCGCCCGAGACGGCCGAGCTAATTGGCGTGACTCGGCCGTCACACGCGTTTACGGTACGATCAGCACCTTGCCCGCCGTCTTGCGCGATTCCAGCGCCGTGTGCGCGGCGGCTGCGTGATCGAGAGCGTACTCGCTGTCGATGCGCACCTTGAGTTTGCCCGCCTGCATCCAGGTGAAGATGTCTTCGGCGCGCTGTTCCAGCTCGGCGCGCTCGGCGGTATAATGCCCGAGGACCGGGCGCGTCAGGAACAGCGAGCCCTTGCTGCTGAGCGTGAGCGGATCGACCGGCGGCGCGGCCCCGCTCGACTGGCCGAACGAGACGAGCATGCCGCGCCGCTTCAGTGAGTCGAGGCTGCCCTCGAACGTGCTCTTGCCGACCGAATCATAAACGACGTCCGCGCCCCGGCCGTCCGTCAAGTCGCGCACACGGTCGGGCACCTTTTCCTGTGTGTAGAAGATGATGTGGTCGGCGCCGGCCGCGCGGGCAAGCTCGGCCTTTTTTTCCGTCGACGTGGTGCCGATCACGGTCGCGCCGTGCAGCTTGGCGATCTGGCAGAGCAGCAAGCCCACGCCGCCCGCCACCGCGTGGATCACGCACACGTGCCCCTCCTGCAGCGGAAACGTCGTGCGGGCGAGGTAATGCGCGGTCATGCCCTGCAGCATGACGGCAGCCGCATGTTTGAGGCTGATCGGTTCGGGCACGCGGACCAGGCGCGATGCGGCCACCACGTTCGACATCGCATACGAGCCGCCATTGACGCCGGCATAGGCGACGCGATCGCCGGGGCGGAAGTCCTTCACGTTTTCGCCGACCTGTTCAACGATGCCGGCGGCTTCCTGACCGGGAATGAACGGCAGCTGCACCTGGTACAAACCGGTCCGCTGGTAGATCTCGATGAAATTGACGCCGGCCGCGGTGATGCGGACGACGACTTCGTTGGTCGCGGGCTCGCGCGGCTCGACATCGACGAGCTGGAGAACCTCGGGGCCGCCGTGCTGCTGAACCTGGATCGCTTTCATTGCATGCCGAGCAGATAGGTTTGTGCGGGGATGAAGCCGCGCCGGCCATCCTGCAGCTGGACGCGATGCCAGTCGCGCACGCCGCTCAGCACGCGCAGGCGCGTGTGCTGCGGCAGCTCGGCGAGCACGGGCGCGTCTTTGACGGGCGACGCATGCAGCGCGGTCTGCCGCCGTGTCTCCGTCCAGCCGCCCAGCCGTGCGAGGTCGACCAGCACGGGCGTCACGACGTCGCCGGGCGCATCGAAAATGAAGGGCACGGGATTGATCGCGATGCGGCCCGGTCGGTAAACGGCGAAATGCAGGTGGGGCGGTGTCGTGGCCGCGTTGCCGGTATTGCCGACCGTGCCGACGGTCGCGCCGGCGCGCACCCGCTGCCCAACGTTCACTTCTTGCGTCTCCAGGTGCGCGTAGTAGTAGGTAACATCCCGCTCCGGGTCGTGCTGCCACACCACGCGGCCACCCACGCGCGTCTGACTCACCTCGGTGATGATGCCATCGGCCGCGGCCACCACGGGTGTGCCGCGCGGCGCGAAGATGTCGATGCCCTCGTGATCGCGGCGACCGCCGTCGCGTGGATCGCCGAAATAGCTGCCAATGGCGTGCGACGATTTACCGAGCACCGGGAATGTGAGCCCGGCGGCCGTGCTCAGCGTAATCGCGACTTCGCCGCCTTTCAGCAGCTCCGGCTGGATACGCAAGACGTGCACGCCATCGGCACGGGCCTCGAAGTTGAACTCGCGCGCGTCGGCCGATGCGCTGTGCACCAGCCGGAAGATCGGATCGGCGGCGCCGATCTCCTCGAAGACCTCGGCAAACAGACGGCCCTGCGCACCAAGCCGCTCCAGCCTGACATGCATCCGCTGGCCGCGATACAGCGTCAGGCGGTACCCGACGGCAGTCGGGTCATCCTGACTGAAATACACGATTTCGCGGAAGGATGGACGGATCGAGAGACCGGCGCGCAACGCGCGCCTGCCCTCGGTGGCCCACGCCTGGTAAGGCGCGGAC
>CBJLQC010000497.1:0-2567 GCA_966424955.1 uncultured bacterium
GCTGGGGCCCCTGCGGCAGACGCTGGGCTGCCGGGTCATTGCTCTGACCGCGACGGCCACCCCCGAAGTGCGACGCGATATCCTCACGCACCTCTACATGCAACGTCCGCTGGTGATCGCCGGCGGGTTCGATCGCACCAACCTGCGGTGGCACGTCTTGCGCGCCGAGCGCACAGCCGACAAAGACCGGCAGCTCGCGCACCTGCTGCAGCGCGATCGAGGCGATGGCGTAGCGCTGGTCTTCGCATCCACCCGCAAGAAGGTGGATGGCATCGCGGACATGCTGAATACGCGCTCGATTCGGGCGAGCGGCTACCATGCCGGCGTGAAGAGCGCGGAGCGCAGCACGTTGCAGGAAAGATTCATTCGCGAGGAGGCCGGCGTCGTGGTCGCGACCAATGCGTTCGGCATGGGCATCGACAAGCCCAACGTGCGGCTCGTCATTCACTACGACATGCCCGGCTCGCTGGAAGCGTATTACCAGGAGGCCGGTCGCGCCGGCCGGGATGGCCAGCCGGCCGACTGTGTGCTGCTGCACGCGTATCGCGACCGCTTCACGCACCAGTTCATGATCGATGGCGCGCATCCCGCCGAGCAGACGATCCGCGACACGTTCCGAAAACTGAATGCGCTGAGCGCACCCAGAGAGGTGGTCGCCTTCAGTAAATGGTGCAAGCAGAACAGCCGCGAGGTAGGATCGGTGCTGCGTATCCTGGCCGATGCGGGCATCGTGCAGGTAGAGCGTCGCACCGGACAGTTCGAGGTGCTCAGCCGCGTCATCACACGCGATTCACTCAAGCGCGCCGCGGTCGCGCGCAAACGCGAACTGCTGCGCCTGGACCGCATGCAGGGCTATGCGTTCCACAAGAAGTGCCGCCGCAAATACGTGATGGATTACTTCGGAGACACCTCGTTCCGGCGCTGCTCAGGGTGCGACAACTGCCTACGGTAACTGTTGCGGAGGAAGGAAAGGTTGCGGTCGAAGGGGAATTGGCGAGGTCGAGGTTGCGGTTGCGTCGGGATTCCTACCCTCAACCTCAACCTCGACTTTTCGCTCGACCTCAACCTCCACCCGTCTTAATTCATCGCCGTGGCGCGCGATCCGGTGGATCAAAAGACATGACGGCACGCAGCGCCGCGGTAAGCGGTCCGACCAGGCTGTAGCCATCCTCGATCACGCGCCGCGTCGCGACGTGATGGTCGGCAAACCACTGCCCGCGTTTCGAGTAGAGATTGTCGTAGCCGACGCCGCCGCCGCTCGAGCTGGAGTGAATGATTTCGTCGTTGCCGGCGTAGATCGCGATGTGATCGATGCGCTTGCCGTCGGTGGCGAAGAAGAGCAGGTCACCCACTTCGAGCGCAGCGAGTGAGGTGGAGATACGCTCGCCCACCTGAGCCTGCTGGCGCGATGTACGAGGGAGTTCGATACCGTGTCGGCGGAAGACGTACTGTACGAAGCCGGAGCAATCGAAGCCCCGTGGCGTGGCGCCGCCCCAAACGTATCTGGTGCCGACGTAGTCGTCGGCGGTGGCCAGCACACTGCTGGCGGTGGCACTGGCGGAACGACTAGTGCGGCGACTTGTGCTTGATGCGGGGTACGCGCGATCGTCCACGCGCAAGTCGATGCCGCCCCGGGAGCCGAGCCTGGCGGAGATCGGGATTCCTGCGACATTGGCGCGCAGCACCGGCTGCGTACCTTCGAAGGAGACGTTGATCTGCGCGTGTGCCGAACCGGGGAGCACCACCAGGAACATCAAGCCGGGAATCATGCGATTCATACTGCACCCGCTTGGTTGGTGGGAACGCGCGGGTGCCGTGCAGCGCCCGTGCCGAGGCGGGTGCAAATGCGTTATCGCTTTCGTGTGCAACGAGTTGCGTGCGGCGAGAGGCTATCTTCAACGCACGGTGAAATGTAACCTGAGGATAACAAAGGCTGTCATTCGTTTATGACACACAACACGAGAATTGCGACGCTGCTGGCCGGTGTACTCGTGCTTGCTTTGGGCGGGTGCCTGCGCGAGCCGACCATCGAGCTGACCGGCGTGCGCGTGGGCGGCATCGGCTTCCGCGGTGCCACGCTGCTGGCCGAGCTGCACATCGACAATCCGAACCGCTTCGCCCTCGAGACCGACTCCATCACCTTCACGATGGATGCCAGCGACGCCGCGCAGCCGAACACCTGGACGCAGGTGACGACCGGTACACATACGCAACGCTTCCGCGTGCAAAAGCAGGGGACCGCCACGGCTGAAATCCCCATCGAGTTCGAGTATTCCCGCCTGGCCACGCCGCTCCGCTCGATCGTGGAGAGCGGCCGCTTCAATTACCGGTTGAGCGGCACGGTGTTCGTGCGCCGACCGTTGCCCAGGCGGGTGCGCTTCGGCGACGAGGGCAGCCTCGCGTTGTTCGGGACATCGCGATGAGGCTGATCGTCGTGTTCCTGCTGATCGCGACGCCCCCGCTATGCGCGCAAACCCGCGCCGCATATCCCGACTCGGCACGCATCGTAACGTCCGACGTCGCGAGCTTCTGGCGGGCGTATGATCGCCTCACGATGGAGATGTCGA
>CBJLQC010000498.1:0-2566 GCA_966424955.1 uncultured bacterium
CCATCGTGGCCATCAACAATGACCCCGATGCCCCCATCTTCAAGATCGCCGACTATGGGATTGTCGGTGATGCGACCGAGGTGCTGCCCAGGCTCATCGAGGAACTGAAGCAAGGCTGAGGCGGACCCCTGTCCTGATTTCAGCCACGGGGCGCGTTGTTATTGAAGCGCTATTGGTGTCGAGCAGGGTAGCCAGGTCCACGCGCTTCGGCTCCGCTCATCGCAGAGGAGACCGCAGCGCCAGCGCTTCGGGCTGACGAGATTGCCGCGGTGCAGCCAGCGTCGTAACGATTTTAATTACAGATCATTCACGCCTGGGTCCGCGCTGCGCTGCTCGTAAGCCCGATGCGCGGGGGGCAACGACCTCCCCTGCGATGAACGTAGCAGAAGCGCCCGAATATCGTTACCGTGCTCGCGAGCAGTAAGCGAGTCCAAGCCCCAAGCTTCCCGGGAATGAGCATGAAGAAACGCCTCGTCGCTGCGGCTGTTTTTGCGCTGAGCGCGGGTGCCTGCGCGCCCGCCCTGCAGCTTACTGCGACCAGCGCGTGCATGGACGTCGTGACCCAGCAGGCGCCGGACTGCGCGCCGGGGGCGCTGCAGCCGATTGCGGCGCAGCAGCAGGAGCCACAGAAGAAGGCGCCGCCGCCCGGACCCGGCAAAAAGGATTTCACGACGTGGATGGCGCTGCTCATCATGGGCTTTGGCGCGCTCTATCTCATGGCATTCAAGTAATCCATGCGGCTTCTGCTGATTCCTGTCCTGACATTGACGATGGCCGCTGGTGCGGGCGCGCAGACGACCGGCAGCATCGTCGGGCGCGTGGTGGATGCGGCCACCAATGAACCACTGGCCGGCGTCGATCTTTCGCTGGATCGTTTGCCCCTGCGCGCTACCACCGATTTGCAGGGACGCTTCGTCATTGGCTCGGTGCCGCCCGGCGAGCGCGTACTGCGAGTCGGGTTCATCGGCTACAAGCCGCTCATCCTCGAGCGGCTGCAGATCCTGGCGGGACGCGCCGTCGAGCTGCAGCTGCGACTGGAAAGCTCACCGGTCGACCTGGCGCCGGTCATCGTGCGTGCCGATCGGGTGCGCCTGATCGAACCCGAGGTGACCACTTCTCACGAGGTGATCATCGGCCGCGAGATCCGTGAGTTGCCGGTCGATGAGATCGATCAGGTGATCGAGCTCGCTGCCGGCGTGTCGGGCGGACATTTTCGCGGTGGACGCATCGGCCAGGAGCTGTACGTCATCGACGGCATTCCGTTGAAGAATCAGCTGGAAGCATCGGAGAACGGCTTCACCCTCGAGCTTTCGCCCACCTCGCTCGACGAAGTGGATGTCATCACCGGCGGTTTCGGCGCGCAATTCGGCAGCGCGCTGTCCGGTGTGGTTAGCTACACGACGCGGCGTGGCAATCCGGATCGCTGGGACGGCTCGCTCGGACTGGCCAGCGATCGGTTCCTGCCGGAGTCGGTACTGCAGGGATTCACCGGCCTCTCCTTCTCGGCCAGCGGGCCGCTGCGTTTCCTCGGGCAGGGGGCCACACTGTTCGCCGACGTTCTGCTGCAAGGCAAGCTGGACGCGGATGCGCGCGGGCGGGGATTGACGTGTGTCGAGGAAGGCGATGCCGAAGCCACGCTGGCCGCGGCCATCCGCCAGCTCCGCAGCGATCCGCAGCTCCGCGCGCTGTACTGCCCGTATACCGCGGATCAGATTCCGCACCAGCAGGGCGACAAGTACATCGCGTTTGCGCGTTTCGACAAGCCATTCAGCAGCAACGTTCATTTCGCCACTACCTGGCTGCGCAACCGGACGCAGAACGGCCTCTACACGCCCGAGTTCAAGTATCACCCGACCAACCAGCTCGGTCAGCGTTTCACCGGCTCATTGGGCACCGCCAGCGTGGAGTGGCTGCGCAACCGGCCGACCGGTTCGAGCAGCGTCAACGTGCGCGCCGCGCTGATGCGCCTGGATCGCTACATCGGCGCGCTCGAGCCGGCCACGTTGGATCGCAGCGACTTCCTGGGTTTCCGTCCCGCCGATTTCGAGTTCATCGGTGAAGACTTCGCGCGCCGGCCGATCACCGAGCAGATCGCGCTGGGCTCCGCCGTGCCCGGTTACGTGGCGCCCAGTACAGGGGGCAACACGCCCTTCGGCGTCGCGGGTCTCGGGATTTTCTACACGGCCGGCACGCCCACCATCGCGAGCTGGAGCCGCACCGACCTGGCCAGCCTGGATGTCACCGGCACGCGGGTTACGACCGGGGGCAGCACGTTCAATGTCGGCGCTTCCGGGAAACTGTATCACGTGGAAACGTACGAGCGCGCGCTCGCCCATCTGGCCGGTTCCATGCCGAGTTATGCGCGCTTCTATCCGGCGACCATCGCGACGTTTGCGGATGGCACGCTGCGCACCGACGACGATCTGCACATCAACTTCGGCGTGCGCATTGAGGCGTTCCGCTCGGGGATCGACTTCCAGCAGGACCGCGTGGACTACCTCTCGCCGATCGTGCGCACCGACTGGAAGGTCAATGTCATGCCGCGGCTCGGGGGGGGTATGCCGCT
>CBJLQC010000499.1:0-2559 GCA_966424955.1 uncultured bacterium
CGCTACGTGGGTATCGACCAGTCGAGTGCGATGGACGTCTGGCTGACTCATGCCATCGAGCACATCGTCGCGTATGAAACGAAGACGTATCGGATGCAACGTCCGGTCGCCTACACCAACTGGCCGACGCTCGACCCCATGCGGCATCCCACGGAAATGGATACCGAGGATGAGCTGATTCTCCGTGGTGTGGATTTCGACCGGAACCGTCGCAACCACAACGAGGATGAAGTCAGCCTGGGCGCCGTCGCGATCAAACCGACGCAAGAATTTCCGGCCGGCTATTTCGCGGCGTATCACGTCTATCCGTACTACCCGGACTTCTTCCTGCACGACGAAGGTTATGCACAGGCGCAATCGCCGTGGGGCCCGTCGTCCTACTACGGGTATTTGCAGGATCTGCGGCGCACCGTCCCCGACGTTCCGATCCTGATCGCCGAGTACGGCGTGCCCACCAGCTGGGGCATCGCGCACTTCAATCCGCAGGGCTGGCACCATGGCGGCCATCGCGAAGCGCAGAGCGCCGAAATCAATGCCCGGCTGACACGCGAGATTGCCGCGGCCGGCATGGCCGGTGGCGTGTTGTTCGGGTGGATCGACGAGTGGTTCAAGCACAGCTGGCTGGTCGCGCCTTTCGAGAAACCGGAAGAGCGGAACCGGATGTGGTGGAACCGCATGAACGCGGAGCAGCACTATGGCGTGCTCGCGGTCGAGCCGGAGCTGCGCCTCGGCGAAACACTGGCCGATCGCATGGTGGCATGGGATACCGTGCCCGCGCTGTACGCGACCAGCGATGGCACGCACATCCGCGCGCACGCGGATGAAGCGTATTTGTGGGTGCAGGTGAGCGGTCCCGCGCGCCGCGCGCAGCGCCTGGTTGTCGGATTCGACATCATCGGCGAAGCCGAGGGTGGCATGCGCTTCCCCGGTGCGCGCGCGCCGCTCAGTCCGGTCGGCCTGGAGTTCGTGCTGCAGCTCGATTCCGGTCGCGCACGCATCATGGCCGAGCCGGGCGCCAATCCGTTCGTACTCCAGGCATTGCCCAGGGGCGCGAGCAAGCGGGACCGCCTGAGCAAGGCGAAGAACTGGGCGCCCGGGATGTTCGCGGGGAGCTACACGCAGCTGCAGAACGAGCCGTACCGCAGCGCGCGACCGCGCAGCGACGGGCACTTCGATCCGTTGTGGGTGGTCATCAACCGCGCGCGCGTAGGCAACGACTCGACGAATTACCTGGGCATCGGCTACGACCGCGGCGTACTTCCGCCCGGACCGCTACCGGACGGCGCGTGGGAATCGGCCGCATGGGCGGATGCCGTCGAGTTCAGGATTCCCTGGAACCTGATCAACGTGACCGATCCCAGCAGTCGTCACGTCGTCTTCGAAGACAGGGGCGCACAACCGGACGGCGTGGTCGGCACGCGGCAGATCGAAGCCATTCGCATCGTAGCGGCCGCACTGGACAGCGCCGGCACCTGGCGTGTCTGGCCGGCGACCCAGCGCGCCGCGGATGCAGCCCGCTTCACGTGGCCCACCTGGGATGAGCCGCGCTATCGGGTGCGGCGGCGTCCCACGTTCGATGCCATGCGTGATGTATTCAAGCAGCTCGGCGCGCAAACCGCGCTGGGCGATCTCAAGGTGACGAAGGTGAGCAGAAATGAACCATAATTTCCACGCTGTTACTGCCCTGCTGCTGCTGGCGGCGCTGCCGCAAGCGCTGCGCGCGCAGGATCCGGCTGACGCGGCCTGGGCGGCGGGCGAGCACGACCGCGCCCGTGAGCTTTATGCACAGCGCGTGACTGCCGATTCCAATGACGTGCGGGCATTGCATCGCCTCGCGCTGTTGCGCAGCTGGAACAGTGAGTATGCGCCGGCCATTCAGTTGTTCGATCGCGTGCTGCAGATCAATCCGCGTGATACGGCGGTGGCGCACGCGCGCGCCCGCACGTTGTCGTGGTCGGGCCGGCTGGGTGCCGCCGAAGGCGCGTACCGCGATCTGCTGGCCGCCGATCCGGCGGACACCGAAGCGCGCCGCGGGCTGGCGCGCGTGGCCAGCTGGCGCGGTGACCTGGGCGCCGGTGAAGATTTGTGGCGCCAGGTGATCGCCGCCGATCCCGGTGATGTCGATGCGCGTGTCGGCCTCAGCCAGGTCCTGCGCTGGCGCGGGCAGCCGAGCGCGCCGCTCGAGGAAGCGCGGCGGGCCGTGCAGCTGGCGCCGCAGAACCGCGACGCACAGCAGCAGCTCGCCTGGGCGGAAGCCGCCTTTGCGCCGCGCATCGCGCCCTCTGTTTCGGCGGAATTCGATTCGGACGACAATCGATTGATTACGACGTCGCTCGCCGCGACGGCATACCTGTCACACCGTCTCGCGGTGACCGCGAGCGGCTACCTGCGCAATGCGGAAGACAATCGGCCGGCCCTGGGCGACCTGGAGACCCGGGCGTTTTCGCTGGGCTTGCGCGCGGAAGTCGGCCCGGGCTGGCTGCTCGGACTCACCGGCGGCGTTACCGATCGCCAGGTCGCGGGCGCGGACCCGACCGGCACGTTCGCCGGGTCGGTGGC
>CBJLQC010000500.1:0-2557 GCA_966424955.1 uncultured bacterium
ATCAGCCCCACCAGGAACCCCGCAATAAGACCGGCCTCTATGCCGATCAGCACCGCGCTGCCCGCCAGATAAACGACGCGCGTACTGACCGCGGGCTCTTCGGCGGGCACGCGCATCGAGGCGAGCACCTCGTCCAGCGCGGGTGATACGGAAATGCGTGACTCGTCCGGCTCTCGAATGCTCATGTCCCTGCGATCGTTCTCCTGATCTCGCGCGATACGGCTCGTCCGATCATGTGCGGCACGAACCAGCGCAACCGCTCTCCGCTGAATGCTGTGGTCACGGCCAGCAGGGCGCGCCGCACACTGCATCCCGCACTCGTGCTGGCATAGACGGGTGCCCAGCTGGCCGGACGAAATTTTGCCTTGAAATTCTCCAGCCCCTCGAAATTGTAGAAGTGGCGGGCATGCGAACGTAAACCACGCAGCAGCGTGCGCAACCATGCGGGCGATTGATCGAACGCGGATGGCACGCGCCGCGCCAGGGGCGCCAACCCGAGTGTGATAAAAGTCGCATTGCGCTGCGCCAGAACGTCCGCCGCGCTGTGCACGAGCAGCTCGGACGTGCCGTTGGGCGCATCGCGGCCGCGGACGATTTGTTCGATCAGCCAGCCATGCCGCGCAGGAATCGGAGTGGCGACTGCGAAGCCGACTGGTGTGTCGCGCCGGCGCGCCAGCAACAGGACGCGGTCTTCCAGGTGTTCCAGCGTGTCGGTCTCGATCAGGAAATGGAGCGGTGGCAATCGGCGGGTGGCGCGCCATTCATCCAGGCAACGTCGCAGGCTCGCGAGGACAGCCGGCGATCTGGCGTCGGCTACCTCGACCGTGACGTCCTTGTTGCGCGCGCGATGCAGCTGTCCGCGCAGTGATGGATGCTCCGCGAAGACGTCACGCAATCGCGCGGGCGTGAAGAACGGTTGTGCGCCAATCGGGAACGTCACGCGCTCGGGGTCCCGCACCGCTTGCGCGGCCAGCCGCTCTTCGGCGCAGAAATACAGCACGCCCTTGCCCGCGTCGCGGGCGGTTCGCTCGAACGCGGTCACCACGCTTTCCAGGCGTTCGTCTGCGCAGGTCGGCGCACCGCCCACCACCCAAACACCGTGGCGTTCGATGTAGCCCACCACGGCGTCTGCGCTTGCATCGATCCAGAAGGAAAAACCGGGATTGAGAATCTGGTAGGAGGTGACGTTCCAGCCCCAACGACGCACGATATCACGTGCCTGCTGCCACTCGCGATTCACGTTTCAGGGCACGGCGACCGCCGCGCCCCAGCGTTGAGCATTGCCCCGCGCATCAGCCGTAGACACGATTGCGCCCTTCCGTTTTTGCCTTGTAAAGCAGCCGATCGGCGGTTCTCACCATGTCGCCGGGCGAAAGATGCTCGGAGGCACTGGCGACGCCGCCCGAGATCGTCACCGGGATGTGTTTGCCCGCGTAACCCGCGTTCATCGCCTCGATGTGCGCGCGTACGCGCTCGGCCACCTCGCTCGCCGCCTTGAGCCCGGCATCAGCCAGCAACACGGCAAACTCCTCGCCACCGTAACGCGCGGCAAAGTCCCGGCCGCGCAAGGCACGCAGGAGCGCGGCGGCCACCGCGCGCAGAATTTCGTCGCCGGCGTCATGGCCGTGCTGGTCGTTGATGCGCTTGAAATGATCGATGTCGAACAGCAGCAGCGAAAACGCGCGCTGCTGCCGCTCCCAGCGCGCCCATTCCGCGAGCAGCTGGGTGTCGAAGGCGCGCCGGTTGGCGAGCCCGGTCAGCGCGTCGCGCTCCGCGATGGCTTTCATCGCCCCCAGCTCGAGGGCGTGCTGCAGCTGCACGGCTGCATACGGCGCGACCGTCTCGAGCGCGCCGATCGCTTCCTCACTGATGCGCGTGCTGCGCGCCGTCCACGCGGTGAGCACCCCAATCACCAGCCCGTCGCTGAGCAACGGTATCGCGACGGCTGCTTCCGCGGATGGCAGCAGCCGCTCGCGGTCCGAGATGACGTGCAGCGCCCGCAAGGCGGCGCCCTGGTGGGTCAGGGTGGCGCTCCCGCGCGCGGCCAGCACGGTCAGGCTCTCCACGTTGTCCTCGACTTCGCTGCCGGCCGCCAGCCCGGTGCCTTCCGATGCGATGATGTCGCCGCTGTCGCCGTGCCAGGCGACCAGCGCGGCGCCGTGTCCCTCCGTCATCTGCAGCGCCGCCTTGATGAGCTCCTGCGCCAGTGACGCGACATCGGTGGCACGCGGGAGCGCGCGCAACGCGTCGATCAACAATTGCGAGCGACGCTGATAATCGGCCAGCAGGTGATGATCGTGCATCACGTTCAGCAGCGCGCCCATGTAAACACCGAGTACATCGAACTGCTCGGGATTGACATCGAGGTCGTCCACCAGCTCGAGCGTCAGCGCATGCCGGCGCAGCTCCTGAACCACTGGAACGCCGATGACGCGCAGCGTTTGCGACCACTCCGGCGGCGGCGCGATGCGCCCGGAAATGCCCTGCTCGGCGATCCACGTCACCGGACTGCCGTGCAGCACGTGCGCGTTCGGCCAACCGCCGCCGGTCGCGCTGA
>CBJLQC010000501.1:0-2553 GCA_966424955.1 uncultured bacterium
GTGCAGACGCCGAGTGGTGAATGGTGGGCCGTCTTCCTGGCCGCGCGGCCCTACCGCGACAACCACTACAACACGGGTCGCGAAACCTTCCTGCTGCCCGTCACGTGGCGGGACGGCTGGCCGCACATCCTGGAAGGCAATGCCACGGTTCCGTACGTGCACGAGCGGCCCAGGCTGCCGGCGCATCCGATGTCCGGCGCCATGAAGACGGGCAACTTCGTCGAGCACGATGACTTCGCAGACGCGCAGCTGGCGCCTTACTGGACGTTCGCGCGCACGGTGCGCGAGCCCTGGTATGATCTCGCGTCGAGTCCCGGCTGGCTGAGCATCAAGGCCAGGCCGCAACACCTGGGGATGCGGACGCAGCCTTCGCTGGTGGCGCGGCGGCAGCAGCACGCGCATGCCACGGTGTCCACCGCATTGCAGTTCACACCGCAAAACGAACGCGACCGGGCCGGCCTCACGATCTTCCAGAACGATGACTTCTATTACCTGCTGGCCGTGACGCGCGTGAACGGCGAAACGGTGATCCAGCTCGAGCAGAGCGGCGGCGCGCAGTCGCGCGGCGCCACCAAGGTGTTGGCGGCTGCGCCGCTGCGCGTCGCGGACGGCGCAACCGTCTTTCTCAAGATCGACGCCAATGGTGACAGCTACGACTTCTCCTACGCGCTGCAGCCGGAGCAATGGATCCCGTTGCAGCGCGGCGTGGATGGCACGTTCCTCAGCACGAAGACGGCGGGCGGTTTCGTCGGCGCGATGTTCGGATTGTACGCATACAGCCCGGGATCATCCGCGCAGGCCGCCACCTCACTGCCGCGGGTCGAGCTGCCAGGCACGGCCGTGCATCAGATCCGCTCCCAACACACGAGACGGGCTTATGACATCTACGTTCAGTTACCGGGCGATTACGATCCGAACCGCACGAAGTACCCGGTCATATACGTCCTGGACGGTCAATGGGATTTCAAGCTCCTTGCCTCCATCGTGGGCGGCCTGGCTTACGACCAGGTCATGCCGAACGCGCTCGTGGTCGGCGTCACGTACAGCGGAGCGAACGCCGATTACGGCGCGCTCCGCGCGCAGGACTACACCCCCGCTGCTGACCCGCGTTTTCCCGGCTCGGGCGACGCCGGCAAGTTCCTCGCGTTTCTCGAGCAGGAGCTGATCCCATATGTCGACCGCAGCTATGCAACCGACTCGACGCGCGTGCTGATGGGCAGCTCGTTTGGGGGATTGTTCAGCCTGTATGCGCTATTCACCAAGCCCGGGCTGTTTTCCGCGTACGTGGCCGGCAGTCCCGCACTGCCTTACGGTGACCGCTTCCTGTTCCAGCGCGAAGCCGCTTTTGCTCGAGACAATCGGGTGCTGAAGACCAGGCTTTATCTGGCGGTGGGGTCCGCCGAACCGCTGGCCGGGCCGACACGGGAGTTCGCGGCGATCTTGCGCAATCGCAACTATTCCGGGCTTCGCCTCGAGACGCGCGTCATCGAGGGTGAGCATCACTCCGGGAACAAGCCGGAGGCGTTCAACCGCGCACTACGCTGGATTTTTCAATGACGATCCTGCTGAGCTTCGCGCAAACGGCGCTGCTCGCCTGGTCGGTCACCACATCCGAGCCGCTGCTCCACCCGGTTTTCCAGGATCACCTGGTGCTCCAGCGCGAGCAGCCGGTGCGGGTGTGGGGACACACTACACCGGGTGCCACCGTGACGATCGCGCTGGCGGACGCGCACGTCACCGCGCGCGCCGACGCGCAAGGACACTGGCAGACGGAGCTGCCGGCGATGAGCGCGGGCGGGCCGCATACGCTCACGGCCAGCACGAGCACGGCCACCCAAACCGTCAGCGATGTCCTGATCGGTGACGTGTGGTTGTGCTCCGGCCAGTCCAACATGGCGCTGCCGGTGGCGCGCACACTGGACGCACGCTCCGAGATCGCCAATGCCGCGAACAACAGCATCCGCATGCTGACCGTGCCGCTCGCCAGCAGCCCGGTTCCAGTGGACACCTTCAGCAGGGCCGTGGCGTGGGAGATCGCGGCACCGCAAACTGTGCCGGAGTGGAGCGCGGCGGGGTTCTAGTTCGCACGCGAGCTCCAGAAGACCGTGCGTGTGCCCATGGGCATGGTCAACGCATCGTGGGGCGGTTCGAACATACAAACGTGGATGAGCGAAGGAGCGCTCCGCCATTTGCCGGGCTACCCCGCTGCGCTCGACGCGCTGCGCTTGTATACCACCGATCAGCCGGCGGCCGTGACGCGCTGGGGCGACCTCTGGATGCACTGGTGGAATGCACAGCGCGCGACCAAACCGTGGTTGCCGGTGAAGGCCGACGCCGATTGGCAGACCGCACCGGCTGACCTCGGGTTCTGGGAAAGCTGGGGCGTTCCGGAGCTGACGCAGTACAACGGCATGGTGTGGTATCGCACGGATGTGGTGCTGACTGCGGCGCAGGCCAGACAATCGGCCACGCTCTCCATTGGCGCCGTCGACGAAGTAGATGCGACGTGGCTGAATGGTGTCTTCGTCGGCAGTACTTCCGGTCCCGGGCAAC
>CBJLQC010000502.1:0-2542 GCA_966424955.1 uncultured bacterium
CACAAACGAAACCGGCCGGTACGCCACCGGCCGGTTTTCACGGCAGGTAACTCGTTGCTGCCGCGAGCGCCAATATAAGAATTACTTGGTCGAACAGCAGCCTTCGAGGCAGCGAATCCAGGTAGTCTCATCATCCCACAGCCAGCGCCAGCGCACCATCCCCGGAATCTTCATGTTGGGATGAGATACCCGCTGGATTTTGATCCTCTTCTCGCTGGCGCCGGTTAGGTAGCGCGCCACCCAGGAGCCGAACAAGGTTCGCCGCAAGAATACGTGTGTGGGGATGTTGGCACGCATACCGAACATGGTTCGGTACTTGGCGTGATCCTTGGAAATGATCATGGTGCCGACGTAGCGCCATTCCTTGAATTGATTTTTGTGATTGAGATCGCCGAGATTCGGTGCGGGAAAGATGTAACCGACCCCATCGCTCAGGGTTACGGGCACTGTCGCGGTGGGTGCCGCGGCGGGTTGCGCCAGGACCTGGGTGTCAAAGTAGCCGCGAACCCGGTGCGCGGCAGCCTCGGTGAGCGTGATGCCCGGGGGCGGTGCAGCCGTCAGCCAGCCGACTGGTGGCGCAGGCGCCGACTTGAAGCCCGGCATGCCGATTTCGCACCATCTCTTCAAGCACGCGACCCCGACGTACTGCGTACCATGGCCGGGATCCCACTCCCAGCGCGCGGCACGCGGAATTTCATCCGCTGGATTGGTCGGACGAACCCCTGCCTCGAGATTGGGCACGGCCGGCTTGGCGATGTCGGCCAGGCATTCCGCGTTATAGCCGATGTTGATTACGTGCGCCCGCTTGATGGGGTCGCTGAGCGGCACGTACAGGCAGGAGAAACCCGGCGTCAGCCGCAAAGGCGGATATGGCACATTGCTGTTTGCCAACGTGCCGAAATTATGGACCACGGCTACCAGGTAATAGCGCGACGTGTCGGGCACTGCAGGAAAGTTCGCCTGACGCGCAAATACGGCGACCACAGGTCCGTACGTGTTCTTAGGTGTGATCAGCTGCTGACAATCATTGAATTCCGGGATATTGGTGCCCGCGTCGACTAATGGAATCGTGATCGGAGTCGTCGAAATGACACCATGGTCCAAACGAGGAAAGAATTGATGATCCGGGCATTCGGGCCGGTTCGGTGGCGCCTCGTAGGTTGATGATCCGCCGAGCGAGAGAGTCATCGCCGCGAGCACAACACCAGGGAGATACCTTAGCATGCGCGCCCCTTTGGGTTGAGAGATTTCGTATAGCAGCAGGAAAGCTTTAGTCCGAAATCGCGCGAAGCCTCCGCACCGATGGACGTAACGGCCGATCCGCGTTACGCCAAAGCTCCAAGACCGGCCGCGCCCACGTGCGTGCGCCGGCGCGATCACCGAGTTTGGCAGCCAGTTCAGCGCGCAGGGCCATGGCCCTGACCCAGGCGCCTACTTCCATCAGTTCACCAGCTCGCTCAAAGGGAGGCCACGCATGCATGTGTGCGAGCGTGCGGTCGAGGTGGTCCGCCGCAAGGCGGGGCTGCTGCGCGGCGTATAGCAGCCAGGCCTCCGGATAGATGACGTCGAGCGTGAGCTGAGAAGCAGGCACCCCACGCCGGCGCAGCTGCTGTTGCTCGAGCCTGCGCACGGCTGCAGAAACGTCTCGGTTAGCCAGCGCGTGATACGTCGCCCACAAGGGATCGTCGGCCGCAATCTGTCCGAGGTGCCGGAACGGGTAGACCGGCATGGCCAGGTACGACGGCCGCAACAGCCAGTCGAGGCGCGCCCGTTCCCGGTCTTCGTCCGCAAGCGCCGAGTCGATCAGATCGGCGAGCCGCTCTTCATACGTTTGGATGGAATCACGCGGCTGTCCGAGCGCGGCAAACACGAGAAGCGGCATGGCCACCGGCGCCAGCACGGAAGGCATGCGTGATTGCTGCACGGCCACCGAGCTACGGGCGTATTGCAGGGCTGCGTTACTGCGGCCGGTCAATACGGCCAGTGCGGCCAGCAGGGGTGCCTGGGCCGGATTGTCCTGGGTCTGGTGTTCCAGGATAGAATCGGCGAGTACGCGCGCTCGCCGAATCCCACGCAAGTCGTGCGGCGCCGCATACTTGAGCCGCAGGAATACTTCACTCACGGCGAGCCGGACACGGTCCGCTTCGACTTTCGTCAGCGAGCGCGCCTTCATCAAAGTGTCGAGTGCGGCTGGATCGCCGAGCAACTCCAGCGCTACGGCGACCGCTTCGACCGCTTCGCCGTTCTCGGGATACGCGGTCGCCCAGGAGGATGCAATGGCGCGAAATACCTGTCGCTGCCGGTGCACGCCGGCCGTCACCGCACTCACATCGAAGGTGCGCATGTAGAAGGAATCAATGGGATGCGGCACGAACTGCAGCGTGTCGCCGTGCAGTTCGGGGTAGGCGGCGAACTGCGCCGGATCGGCACCGTTCCGGCTGCCGACGCGCAATGCCGTGCGCTGCGTCTTGAGCAATTGGCGCAATGGCTCGTAGTTGCTTGCCCGGAGGGCGCGGTGCACCGACGGGAGCAGCTCGAAGGC
>CBJLQC010000503.1:0-2534 GCA_966424955.1 uncultured bacterium
CGGGGCGGCACCGCCAGTGAAACGATCCTGGCGCAACCGGGTGATGAGATCCGGCTGGTGATTCGGTGACGGCTGCCGGTTAGAGTCGGTTGAGGGAAACAACAATGCGATGCACACAGCCACGAGCGCCAAGGCAACTCGCAACTGCATGCACCGCATTGAGCGGATGCGCTTTCCCCGAACGCACCCGAACTTGCTACTTCGTTACCGGCCTGATCGCACGGTCGCCGATATTCCATTGCAGATTGGCAATGGCGAGCAGCGACCGCGCGTCGCTTGCATTGAAGTCCTTGCCGAACGTGGACGTGAGCCAGATGCCATCCCGCAGCTCGACGTCGATGCCCAGGTCGACGCGCCAGAGCTGATCGCCGGGCACGTCACCACCCAGGTTGCGGTAGATCGTCTCGGCCGAGATGGCGAAACGGCTCCACGCATAAATGCCGCGCATCCCGAGATCGAGAACCCGACTGGTGCTGTCCGCGTCCAGCCCCTGCCATATGACCGAGGCAACCCCCACCAGGTCACCATGCTCGCCCCACTTGAAGGCGGGTGTGAGCCACACGCCCGCGCGCGACAGTGCGCCATTGTCCCAGGCGCCACCCCGGAAACCCCAGGCGCCGCCCCCCGCCACATCGAGCGTAAAGCCGCGATTCACCGAGAACAGATCGATGCAGCCGGCTTCGTATTCGTCGTTCACGACTTCCCGGATGCTGTCGGGCGCGGCGCGAATGACGCGCTCCATCACCCGCGCCCGCTCGGCCTCGATCCGATCCGCTGTCGCATCCGGATGCGAGGCGCGGAACGCCGCGATGGCCGCGCCCACACCCTGCGCAATGACGGCCCCGGCAGCTTCCGCGCGGCCGATGCACGCGGTATCGGTCGCGAGCTTTTCACCGGAAGCGACCAGCATGCCGCGCACGCCGAATGCGAGCCGCGAGGCGGCAAGGACATCGTCGCCGGAGGTGGAGTCGGCTGATGCCAGCGACACGGTCAGCGTGCGAACGAACGATGCCGGATTGTGGGCGTAGCTGCGCAGCGTCAGCGTCGGATGCGGCATCAGCCAGTAAGGCGCGACCTCGACCGCATAGCCATTGGGCAGACGGCCGCCCCCCGAGCCGAGCGCATCCACCAGCGACGCGGCCAGCGTGGCGGGCACGTTCGGCCGCTGGATCTTCGTGGGCGCGATGCCCAGCAGCACCAGCGCCGGGCTGGCCGGCGTGCGCAGCTTGTTGAATTCCGGGATCTCCTGCGCCTGCCCGCTGCTCGCGCCCAACACGAGCGCCGCGCACGCGATGCACCATCGCTTCATACGAAATTCACGACCGTGATGAACCCGCTGCGCCCGCCCTCACCGGGATTGTCGCTCTGCGGGATTTCCACGTGCATGTGGGTGCCGCCATCCAGCATGACCACGGTGCTGGTGAAGTCGGTCATGGGATTGCGGTCCAGCACGACCGTGCTGATGACCATCGTCCGGCCGCGCAGCGTCTCACCCCGGCCGATCCTGAAGTCGACGATGTCGCCGGTTTGCGTCGTCAGCTCGTCGGTGCCCAGGAAGATGCTGGTGCCGCCGGCCTGCAGATCACCGATCAGCACATCGACCAGGACGGGCTGTCCGTCTTGCACTTCGTACTGGGTGACGAGTGTGGGCATGGGCACCGTGGCATGGGGCCGTGCTGACCGTTGTCCCCACGATGGAATCACGCGCGCCGTGAAGCCAGACGTCAATTGTTAAGGTTTTGTAAAGCTTTGTTAAGGAATTGTTAAAGCGGTTCGGCTATAAACCATGCGGCCGCATCCGGCGCCCCGGCTTGACGGCGGGGTGCCGCCTGCGTTAAGTATGGAGCCATGACACACACGTACGCCGCCGCCAGCTGGTACTACTACTACGGCCCCCCAACGGGTCGCAGGTAGAGGCGCGCGCGTAAACCACGCACCAATGTCTATCAGGCGGCCCGTTTCGACGGGCCGCTTTTTTTGTACCCTGAACCAGGCAGTGCCGCATGATCATCGTCACACGTCCGGGCGTCACCGACGCACAGATCGACCATATACGCGAGCGCATCGAGCACGCAGGCCTGCGCACCCACATCTCGCGCGGCGAGCGGCGCACCATCATCGGCTGTATCGGTGATGAGGCGCTGCTGGAAGGCGTCCCGCTTCTCTCACTGCCAGGAGTCGAGGCGGTGACCCCCGTGCTCAAGCCGTACAAGCTCGCCGCGCGCGAGTTTGCGGCGGATGCGACGGCTGTGCGCATCGGTGATCTGCCCGGACAAACCATAGGCGGGCGCGCGCTCGGCATCATTGCCGGCCCCTGCTCGGTGGAGAGCCGCGCCATGCTGGCGGACGTCGCGCGCACGGTGCGCGCCGCGGGCGCCGGCATGCTGCGCGGCGGTGCGTTCAAGCCGCGCACGTCGCCCTACGCTTTCCAGGGGTTGGGCAAACAGGCGCTCGAGATGCTCGCCGAAGTGCGCGCGGCGACCGGCATGCCGGTGGTCACGGAAGTGATGGACACGCGGCACATCGAGCTGGTC
>CBJLQC010000504.1:0-2533 GCA_966424955.1 uncultured bacterium
AAACGCGCATCTGGCGCCGCGCGGTCGGAGGCGGTGCGATTGAACACACCCGCAGTATATCCGAGGCCGCCGAACCGGCCGTGCAGCGCCGCGCCCAGCTCGTAGTTCTGGTAGCCGAACACCTCGAGCAGCTCCTGCTCTTCCGGCAACACCGTTTTGCCGCGGAAACTGTCCAGCAGGTCGGCGCCCGCCGCGGATTCATTCTGCCACTCCATCAGGTCGGCGAGCCCACGGATGCGCGCGCCGCGTTCGATCACCGGCCACAGGGACGAGCTTTGCAGCTGGAGCAGGCTGAACGGCTTCTTGAACTGACCGACTCGCAGGTTGAGACGGGGATCGAAACCAAAATTGACATAGGCGTCGCGCATCTGGAGGCGGGCCATGGCGTACTCGAGCTCGAGCTTGCCGGTCAGCCATTTCTGGTATTCCAGCTCGGTGCCGAAGCGCAGCCGCCGGATTTCGAAGGTCGATGCCGGAATCGGATCGACGTCGCGACCGGCCGCCCGCAGCTCGGCTTCATCAACGCTCGTGGTATTAAATTGTGTTTGAATACGCCCGATCAGCTTCAGGCGGACGTCGCCGGCATCTATGGTCTGCGCGCTCAGTGCTGGCGCGCTCAGGATCACCGCAGTACCCAACAGAAATGTGAGTCTTCGCATTCATCCTCAGTGCAAACGTTCAGGTTACCGTCGCAACTATATCTAAGTGGCCGAGGCAACCGCCCGGCCGCGAATGTGTAACGAAGCTGTAACGAAGCGCAGGGGTCTAGCGGATGACGACGGTGTGCGTGGGACTGCTGCCCGCGGACAGCTCGCGGTGGCGCTGGTCCGCCCAGCCCAGTTTGAGGGTGTGCCGGCCGCGCGGCACCGCCGGCAGTATCCATGTAAAAACGGAATCGGCCGGCACAATCTCGGCGGCGGCGGGCATGTATTCGACGTTGCTGACGCGGGCGTGCAGGTGCAATCTGCCGGTGCCCCAGCCCGTGGGATGCAACGCGAGGGTCTCGCGTGTCCGGAAGCGCACGACCAGCGGCGAATCAACGACCGCGCCGTCCGCTGGTCCAATGACTTCGATGGGCAGCGCCAGGGGCGCGGCGTTGCGCCGGCTTTGCGCCAGCCAGGCCAGCCCGACCAGGAACACGACGGTCAATGCAATGCCGATGAAGACGGGGAGCAGCCGTTGCCCGACGGTCGGCTCCGTCACGACGCCGCCCTGGGCAGCAGGATACGAATGGAGGTGCCCTTTCCCAGTTCGCTTTGTGCCGTCAACGAGCCGTTCATTTGCTCCACTAGATGTTTGACGATCGAAAGACCCAGGCCGGTACCGCCGTCGGCGCGCCGCCGACTGGCATCAGCGCGAAAAAACCGCTCGAAGATGCGGGGTAGCGCTTCGCGCGGGATCCCCGATCCGGTATCGGTCACGGTGATCTCGCTCATGTTTTCGGTGGCCATGCCGAAGCGCACGGTAATACTACCAGCTTCGGGCGTGTGCCGCACGGCATTGTCCAACAAGTTCGCGAATACCTGGCGCAACGCGTTCTCATCCGCGAGGACACGCGGATTCGCGAGTTCAACCACATCGAAATCGAGGGGTTTACGAGCGTTGATCGCGATCTGGCCCCACACTTCGCGCGCAATCGCAGCTGCATCGACCACTTGGAGCACCGGCTGCCACCCGCCAGACTGCAGCCGGGAAATGTCGAGCAGATTGTCAATGATGCCTTGCAGCCGATCCGCGTTCGACTTGATGACGCCGATGAACTGCTGCTGTTGTTCGGCGCTTACATCATCGCTGAGCAAGGTTTCGGCGTAACCGCGAATCGACGTCAATGGCGTTTTCAGCTCATGGCTGACGTTGGCCACAAAGTCCCGGCGGACCGCTTCGAGACGGCGCAACTGGGTGAGATCGACGACTCCGACGACGGCGCCCGGAATGGCGCCCCCTCCGGGGAACTGCAGGCGCCTCGGCGAGATGAGCAGATGCCGATCGTCGATCGTGATTTCGGTCGGCTGGACGGTTGTCCCCTCGACAGCGGCCTGGAGCACGCTGCGCAGCTCACGGTGCCGGATCACGGATGAAACCGATTGCTGTTCCAGTTGCTCCGGGAGATGTAGCAGCGCGCGCGGCTGCGTTGGCGTGCAGGAAGCGCGCGTCACCGGTCAGCTGGATGACGCCTTCCGTCATTGATTCCACCACCGCACGGAGGCGACGATTTACCAGATCGACGGCATCGGCGCGTCGGTGATGGGTGCGCCGTTCGGGCTGTCGAATCTCCTCGCTCGCCAGGCGGCCGCGTCCGATTCGCTCGAAAAGCCCCGCAAGGAAGACGTTTCGCTGATTGTCCTGTTCCTGAAGGGGGGGCTCCGGTACGACGGAGCTTCCACCTTCTCACGCAACGACCTCCGCGCCTGGTACCCCAGCGCGAGCGCGGCGTGGCAGTTCACCAAGGCGTCGGACTTTGGCGGCGTGCTGAGCTACGGCAAGCTGCGGGCCGCCTACGGCGAGGTGGGCACGCAGCCGCAGCCCTATCTCA
>CBJLQC010000505.1:0-2529 GCA_966424955.1 uncultured bacterium
CCTGCGGGAGTGTAGAATCGTGCCTTGTACTCGACAGCGGTGTCCGCGCCGAGCACGGTAGCGCGGTGCACTTCGTTGGCGACTTCGTAGTAAGCCTCACCGGGACCATACGTCGTGGAAACGCAGCCCTTCCTGGTATAACGAGTAATCATCACCTGGCCACGCTCCACGATGCCGAACGAGGGTCCGGGGTGCGTGTGCCAGCCTCCAGCGCCGGGCGGTGTTACCAGCCGCTGAATACCGAAATCCATGCGCGCATCCGATCGGATCATCATCTGGGATGGCTGATTGATGAAGAACGCATCGAGCGGAGCGCGCGCGGTGAACGGGTCGGGCAGCGCCGTCGCCACGACAGCGGCGGACGTGGCCGGGCGGACACCACGCGGGTCGGTGACCTCATCGCAGGCGGGGATCAGCACACTCGCGGACGCAACCGCGAGCATTTTCAGGGCGGCATTGAATTGCATGGTTCACCTCGCTGGTAGTAGCAGATCAGTTCTGGCCGACACAAACGATTTCGAAGAGCTGGTCGTTCAGTTTTATCTCCCCGGTGTCGGGCATACGCACCAGGTGAATGCGATGCACGAAGCGCAGGTCGGGACGCCCGTCCGCGGATCGATAGATGACGGTGCCCTGGTGCTCCAGCTGCTGCTCGAGGCTGCTGCCCGCCGGGAAATTGCGAATGAACATCTCGGAGGCGCCCGGCGTCGCGGTCCAGACACTACCGCCCGAGCTGATCGTTGGTCCGGCGACATCCATCAGGATGGTGAGGTGCCGGGAACCGTCGGACCTGGTCACGGTGCGCACCGTCCAATAGGCAGTTCCCGACAGTCTGACGGGCGCGTCGAGGCAGACTGAGTAGAACTGGAAATCGACGTTCACCGGGAATTCATTGAGCTGGACATTCGCGCTCGCAGATGGACGAAGCGGCGCTGCCGCGTCCGGTGCGGTCGCGGTCGAATCGCACGCCGCGACAACAGCGGTAAGAGCCAGGGCGCTAAAGCACGCGCGGGGTCTGTGGAGCAGTACGTTCATGTTGCTCTCCAACTCGGGTTGGGGTTACTCCGGCGCCGGACCACCTCCGGCGGTACAGCCCCTACTCTCCAGGCGGCCGTGGGTGGTAAATTGAGAGCGCCCGGTCAATCCCTCGTCCGCCCCGGTTAACTCTCGAGAACTTGCTGCGGATGTTTTACTTACGGCTTTTTGGCAGTCCCACCCTCGAGCTCGGCGACGTCGCGTTAACCGGCCGGCCGGTCCAGCGCCACCGCATCGCCTTGCTGGCCCTCCTCGCGATGGCGCCCGGCAGGCGCGCGACACGTGACAAGCTGATGGCGTACCTGTGGCCGGAGCGGAGTGCCGACAACGCCCGCAACCTGCTGAAACAGGCCACCTACGTGCTGCGCGCGGAGCTGGGTGAAAACGCCCTGTTGTCCGAAGGCGACGAGCTGCGGTTGAACGAGCAGGTCGGGCTCGCCGATGCGGCCGAGTTCGACGTCGCCCTCACGCAGCTCGATTTCGTGCGCGCCACACAGCTTTACCGCGGCCCCTTCATGGACGGTTTTTTCCTGAGCGATGCGCCGGAATTCGAGGAGTGGAGCGCGCGCGAACGTCAGCGCCTGGCCAACGCGCACGCCGGCGCGCTGGAGAGCCTGGCCGCCGCGGCCGAGGCGGCCGGGGATTGGGCGGGCGCCGCGGAATGGTGGAAAAAGCGGGCGGCAGGCGAACCGTTCGAGACGCGCGTAGCGGTGCGGCTCGTTCAGGCGCTCGCTGCCAGCGGAAGTCGCGCCACCGCGTTGCAGCATGCGGCTATCCATGAGCGGTTGTTGCGCGAAGAATTCGCGCTGGATGCGCCCGCCGAGCTCACGGCACTGGTCGAGCAGCTGCGTCAGCAACAGGAGCGCGCGCCGCAGGATGTACCGGTACCAGCTCGTGAACACGAGCGCGTTCCGGCAGCGCAACCTCCCGGGGAGGCTGCGCAGGCGCACGTGGGACCGCCCGGCAGGCGCTGGCTGCGCGCGGCGGTTCCGGCCGGCCTGCTCGTGCTGCTGGCGGCCGTCATTTGGGCGGCGACACCGCGTTCAGCCGATCCCGCGCCATCGATCGTCGTGCTGCCGTTTGCCAACCTGAGCGGCGACTCCGCCAATGAATACTTCAGCGATGGCCTCACCGAGGAAGTCATCGCGGGGCTGTCGTCACTCGATGGGCTGAAGGTCATATCCCGCACATCCGCGATGCACTACAAAGGCACGCGCCAGCCGTTGCGCGAGATCGCCCGGGAACTGAACGTCGCGCATGTGCTGGAAGGCAGCGTACGGCACGTGAAGGGCCGCGTACGTATCACGGCGCAGCTCATTGATGCGGCCAGCGACGACCATATATGGGCCGATCACTACGAGCTCGATCTGAACGACAGTTTTCGCGTGCAGGAGCAGATTGCGCGCGCCGTTGCCGAAGTGCTCGAGGTCAAGCTCCGGAAGGGTGGGACCGGCCAGCTCGACGAACTTGCGACGGTACAGCTTGTCCGAGAGC
>CBJLQC010000506.1:0-2522 GCA_966424955.1 uncultured bacterium
TATGCAAGCAACACGCTGCAGCACGAAGGGAACTACTACTTCAACATCAACGGCGAGCAGACGCGGGCCACGACGTCGGATGGCGGGGCCACGGATCCGTATTACCGGAAGTTCAGCCACTACAATGCCGCCGGTCAGATGGTGGGTGACTTCAACACGAGCGGCCGCTCCTGGGATCGTTTTGGCTCGGATGGCCTTGGACGACGGGTGAAAGGGTCGTGGGCCGATCCCAATGCCTCGACGTTCTATGATGGCGATGGTGTGGTGAAGTTCACGGCGAATTTCGAAACGGCGGATTACGTGCAGGGGCCCGGCATCGACGCTCCGCTGATAGAGTATCTCGGTGGTCTCGCGCCGTGCTACTACGCAACGACAGGGAACCGGCTGATCTCGTACTTCCAGGCGTCGGGAGCCAAGTGTCCGAGCGAGCGGTGGCAGAGTCACGGGCAGGTGGGTGGCGCCGTCGCGAACAGCTATGGATTCGGCCTCAGCGGAAACAGCGAAGCCGGCGTTTCCTACTTCCGCAACCGGCTGTATGATTCCAATACCGGCAGGTTTACGTCGGAAGATCCCATTGGGTTTGCGGGCGGGATCAACCTGTACGGATATACCGGGAACAATCCGGCGAGCTTCACAGATCCTTTCGGTTTGTGTCCTGAAGGTCAGATCGCCGCACGTGACGGTGAATGCATTCAGGTCTTAGCTGGCACCGTACCAAGCTGGATCTCGCCTACGTCGGTCCTGAGCGGTATCGGCAGAGGTGTCGCGGCACTTCGCGGGGCGCAGCGCGGTGGATCTGTTTACCAATCTGTCAATGCAGCGGGGGAAATTCAATATGTCGGGATCACAAACAACCTCGCTCGTCGTGCCGCCGAACATATGAGGAGCAGCGGAATCCAGATATCGCGCATACCGGGATTGGAAAACCTCTCCAGACTCGAAGCGCGCGCTGTCGAGCAAGTCCTTATCTTGCGCCATGGGCTCCAGCGCACAGGAGGAACCTTGATGAATAGAATCAACAGCATTGCGGAGTCGAATCCTGAATTCGCCGAGTTGCTGCGCAAGGGTGCAGACATTCTCAAGAACGCAGGTCACTGATGCACGTGCCAGATCAACAACGAGCGCGGCTTGGAGACGTCATTGAGATCGACGTTGAAGGCGGCCACGCCTATGCGCAGTTCGTCAACAAGGAGCGCACGCATGGCGCCTTGATCCGCGTGTTGTCCGGCGTGTTTCAAGCGCGCCCGGTGGACATTGACACCCTTATTCAGCAGCCCGAACGTTTTTACGTTTTCTTTCCATTGACAGCAGCGTTGCGCGAAGGGGCTGTGCGAAGGATAGGCAATTATCCGATCCCTGCACACGCGCGGCGCTTCCCCACCATGCGGGTCCCTGGGCTGCGCACTCTTTCCGGAAAAGTCGAAAGTTGGTGGCTTTGGGACGGCAAAAGCGAGCGCAAGCTCCCGCAGCTCACGGACGCGGAGCGCTCGCTTTCGAGCGCGTATGTGGTAAACGACACCATGCTAAAGGAGAAGATCGAATCAGGCTGTAAACCGGAGGATGACTCATAACGCCATGGTGTAATTGTCTAAGACCTCCTCGAGTCTCGAAGGCATTCCCGAATGATCGAGCCTGCTGCAACACCGGAGGACCGGCATAGTCTGCTAGCGCTGTGCTCATGGCATACGTACGGCTTTTGGGGTTTGGTCCACATTCGCAGAGGATGCGTGTCGGGTCACGTCGGCCGACCTCGCGCAATTCGTCCCGCATAGACACACGCCACCTTTAAGTGCTTCCGTGCAAGTCACAGCGGCCGAAAGTGCGCACGCGCACGGCACCGGCAACGCCATGATCTCTTCGAGTGGCGTGATGGGATAGTGCTGCTCGATTTGCCGGTTTTTCGAGCTGGAGTGGGTGTAGAGCGCCACTTCGGATCCGCGGCGATCACGGCGGTAGACCCCAGCGTGTCAGAAACCCCGGCGGGAGGGGACAGCGATTCCGTCTTCTCGCTCATAAATCGAAGGCGAAGCGCGCGGTCTCCATGACAGCTACCTAACAGGAGCAGGGGACCTCGACCGCCCTCATCCAGTCCCGCGCAAGTTATGACGGCGCGCCCCCTTTGTCTCGGCCCGTACAGACTTATCTTCTAGGGAGCTTTAGATAAGGGCCAATGTGAAACAAGACGAAAGCATCAACTTTCGACGAACGGATCGGCGTTTCAGTCGAAGGCGGTCCGAACCGAATTCCCGGCACCGATGCTACAATCGGAGGCACCCTCTTCGGGCCGAGTAGTGGAGATTTCGTCCTCGAGATCATGAATCTTGGTGGTGCCTCGCTGGACGTTATTCTGAGCGCTCTATCCTCCCGCGCCAATATCAGCATCGTTTCTCGTCCCGTCCTGCTGGCTCAGAACAACCAGGAGGCGAGAATCCTGGTCGGGCAGGAACGGCCCTTCGTACAAGTGTTCCGCGCCTTGCCGACCGACGCGGCCGTGCGTGACCAGGTTGTCCAATACCGCGATG
>CBJLQC010000507.1:0-2516 GCA_966424955.1 uncultured bacterium
AATCAGCCGCCCCATCTCGCGCTCCTGCTCCGGCAAATGCGCTTCGGCGGCCGCCAGCACGTCGGCCGGGAAGCTCAGCCGGCGCGCGATGGCAAGCCCGTAGCTGCGGCCGGGAATGCCTTTTTGCAGCCGGTACGTAGGCCGCAGCTCGGCCGCATCGAACTGCAATGACGCGTTGACGATCCCCGGCTCCAGACCCGGCAGCAGCTTGAGCTGGCCGAGGTGCGTGGTGGCCACGGTCAGGGCACCGCGCCGGGTCAGGCTGATCAGAATCGCCTGGGCGAGGGCGCCGCCTTCCGTCGGATCGGTGCCGCTCCCCATCTCATCGATGAGGACCAGCGAGCCAGCGTCCGCGTGCTCCAGAATTTCGCGCAGATTCTTCAGGTGCGCAGAAAAGGTGGACAGGCTGGCTTCGATCGATTGCTCGTCGCCGATGTCGGCAAAAACGTCATCGAAGATGGGCAGGATGGAGCCGGCGCCGACCGGCGGGATGATGCCTGACTGCGTCAGCAGGCTGAGCAGCCCGATGGCTTTCAGCAGCACCGTCTTGCCGCCCGTATTGGGACCGGATACGAGCATGGTTCGCTCGTCGTCTTCCAGCACCAGCTCAAACGGCACGACGGCTCCATCGGCCGCGCCGCTCGCACGTGTCTGCGCGAGCAGCAGCGGATGGTGGGCGCGCACGACACGGTAGTCGCGACGCTCGCCGCCGTGCAGCTCGGGACGATATCCGCGGTGGTCGGCCGCGTAGCGGGCGCGCGCGTAAAGCGTGTCCATGATCACCAGCTGCTCGAGTGTGACCTGCAGCTCCTCGGCGTGCGGATGGACGGCCGCCGTCAGCTCGCGCAGGATGCGCTGGACCTCGCGCGCTTCCGCGATCTCCAGCTCGCGCAGCCGGTTCATCAGATCGATGGCGACCGGCGGCTCCATGAAGAGTGTGCCGCCCGTGGCCGACTCATCGTGGACAATGCCGCCGATCTCACTGCGTCCTTCCCGGCGCACCGGAATGACGTAACGCCCCTCGCGAATGGAAACCGAGGCGTCCTGCACCTGGAAACGCGCAGGCAGCGACGCCATGAAGCGCTCCAGCTGTTCGACGATGCGGGCGCGCGCGCCGCGCAGCTCGCGGCGGATACGCGCCAGCTCGCGGGAAGCCTGGTCACGCACCTCACCGCTGTCATCGATGCCGTGCGCGATCTGCTGCTCCAAACGCTCCAGCTTCACCAGCGGCTGCGCAAGTTCGGCAAGCAGCGGCCAGTGCTCGGGCTGGCGGCTCACTACGGTTTTGACCGCGCTCGACGTGTGCAGCAGCACGACCAGCTCGTTCAGCTCACTGCCATCCAGTGCCGCGCCTGCCACGGCCGCCTTGCGCAGCGCCGCGCGCGCATCCGGAATGCGCGGCAATGCCCATTGCTCGGTGCGTGCCAGCAGCGTCGCCATCTGTTCGACCCGCCGCAGCTCCGACTCGATGACGATCTTGCTGGTTGCTGGCTGGAAGGCTGCCAGCGCCTGGGCGCCGAGGTGGCTCGATGCATACCCGGCCACGACACCGAGCGCTTCGGGGAACTGCAGTACGGCGAGCGCGTGAGCGTTCATAACGTGTTCTTGAACTTCCTCACCCGAGCTCTTCCTTCACGATCCGGTTGGCTTCCTTGCCGTCGAACGCGCCCTTCAGCTTCGGCATGATCCTGCCCATCACCGCGCCCATGTTGTTCGCGCCGCCCGCGATCGCTTCGCGGACGAGGGCACGCACCTCGGCTTCGCTGAGCTGCGCCGGCAGGTACCTGGTGAGCAGCGCGGCCTCCTGGTCTTCCTTGTCCGCCAGCTCGGGGCGGTTGCCGGCGCGCATCTGCTCGGACGCCTCGCGGCGCCGCTTGATGGCTCGGTTGATCACTTCGATCACATCCGCGTCGGTCGCCGCGCGGCCCAGCTCTACTTCCTTGTATTTGATTTCCGAGAGTGTGCTGGTGTACAGAACGGTGCGCAGCTTGTCGCGTTCCCTGCGCACCGCATTGAGCTCTTCACGTATCGTGTCTTTGAGTGCCATGCCTGGTTATCCTGGCGGCCATTTGAGCGGCCGTCCCCCGAGCAGATGCATGTGTATGTGATCGACGCTCTGACCCGCGTCCGCGCCGCTGTTCACGACCAGCCGGTAACCGGAGTCGGCCACGCCCAGCTCGCGGGCGAGCTGGCGCGCGACCATGAAAAGTTTGCCCATCATGTCCACATCGCCGGCCGCCAGATGATCCACAGCGGGGATATGCCGACGGGGAATGATCAGGACGTGTACAGGCGCGCGTGGGTCGATGTCATGAAATGCTACCGCGTCGTCGTCCTCGTAGGCGAGCTTGGCCGGGATCGCGCCCCGCGCGATTCGGCAGAAGATACAGGCGTCGTTCATGTTGGCCGTCAAAACTATTCTGGCGCCCAGACCCGACATGCACTTTCCGGCGCATGTCGCTGGACACATTGCTTTCGGCTGCGCGCATTCTACGGGCCCTGCCTGGTTACACCAT
>CBJLQC010000508.1:0-2512 GCA_966424955.1 uncultured bacterium
TACTTCGACCTGCCCGACCTGGCGACCATGGATGACCGCATCGCCAACGGCACCGAGTTCAACGGCACGTTCACGGTGGAGCGGCCGCGCGGTCGCGAGTGCCTTCACTCACGCCGCGCGGCTCGCCGCGGATTCCGCTATCGCAGCCGCAGGATCGAAAGCTGCGGCGCCGCGTTGAGCGGGAACGTCGCGCCGAAGTAGCCGGACATATTCAGACTCATCGGCAAAGGCGTGGCGGCCGCCAGCACCTTCAGGTAGCTGGGCGCTGACGCCGGCAACGTCTCCCGCAAAACAAAATCCGTGAATTGCTCGGTGCGCGGCGCCAGCGGATAACCGAGACCATCGGACAGCGCGAGACGCAAGTCGATATTCGGGAACGTGTATTCGGTAGCCACGTTCACATTCGCCAGCTCGGGCGCGTCATCGGCATAGAGCGCGACCGACCAGTTGGCGAACAGACTCTTCCAGGACCGTCCGGTCGATTGGACGACGTTGGTCACGCTGGACTGATTGGACTGCACGAGCGTACGCAGGATCGACGTGCCGTACTGACCGACCAGGTACTTCACGAACAGCCAGCCGGCTCCGCGCAGCTCGAGCGTGCCGGTGCCGCCCTCCGCGATCAGGCTGCTGCCCGGCCCGGTGCGAAACTCGCGCAGGTACCGGTTGGCGCGCGTGTAGTTCTGCGTGCGGAAGAGCGCTTCATTAATGGCATCATTGCGCGTCAGATAAACATCCGCGACGACATCTTCGGCGTGGTGCGCCAGCCCTTCCGACAGCCACAGCGCATCGGTGTCGTGGCGTACGCCGAAACTGATCATGTGCTGGAACTCGTGTCCGAGCACCGGCGGCAGAGCCCGCATGACCGTGTTCACACTGCGGTTCGCGTCGGGCACCATGGCATAGAAGATCTCGCCGCCATTGCTGCCTGCGCAGACGTTACGCGAGACCAGGTCGCAGCCGTAGAAGAAGCCGGCAATGAAACCGGATGATCCGGCCGGCGTCATCGCATTGACGATCGGCGTAAGCAGGATAATGACTTTGCCGTTCTGGTCGATGTCGGAAACGGTGCCGAACGCGGCCGTGACCGCCGCGTAGATGGGATCGTCGAACGTGGCGCCCAGCGTCTGGAAGTTGCCCGCGCTCAGGCCGTTGGCCGGCGCCGTAATGTCCTGATAGATGAGCGCGCGTGTAGAAATCGCCTTCAGCTCGGCGGTGACGCTGACGAATTCATCATCGACGTTGATGACCTGGAACGTGCAGCGGTTGCCGACCGCGGCCGGCGTCGGGCAGGCGGCCACCGCCGACATCGAGGGCTCCGGCCGCAACAGCGCACCGCCCGTGCTCTCCAGCATGCGCCGCTCGGTCGCGCGCAACCGGGTCTCGAAACTGAGC
Organism: uncultured bacterium; assembly: GCA_966424955.1. GTDB lineage: Bacteria > Gemmatimonadota > Gemmatimonadetes > Longimicrobiales > RSA9 > CBJLQC01. The sequence goes on from CBJLQC010000508.1 coordinate 1,396, forward strand.
GGCACATCGGTGCCCTGGTCGAGAGCGGCCGCGCTGGTCACGCTCGTGACGGGGCCGCCGCCACTCAGCCCGACGAGCTGCATGGGCAGCAGCCGGCCGGCGACGTCGGATGCGTTTTGCGGAATCAGCAGCACCGAGTAGTTCGCGACCGCAGGCAGCTGGAAGCAGCCCAGCTCGGCGGGATCGCTGACGGTGAGGACCTCACCGACGCCCAACTGCAGCGTGGTGGCCGCGCCGCCCTGCACATCGATGGTCACCGCGTTGCTGGCCACCGCGCCCAGCGAGGTGGTCACGGACACCAGCCGCGTGGGCACGCAGCTGGGCACAATGACGCGCAGCTGCGTAGTCGTCGCGGTGTAGACACGCGCGCGGAAGCCGCCGAACGAAACCAGGTTGTCGTCCGCCTGGGGACTGAAGTTGGTGCCGGTCAGCGTAATCGTATCCTGCGCTTGGGCGGTAGCCGGAGCACCGGTGATCGCCGGCGCATTCACGGCGGTCGCGCGGAAGTTGGGTGCCGTGCCGACCATGTTCGGGGCCCGTGCTTCGACGCGGTATTCGCCCAGTCCCGAGCCCAGGCGCAGCGTGGTTGTGGCCACGCCCTCGTCGTCGGTGATGGACTGCGGCGGCGTCACGAAGGCGCCGCTCCCGCTCACGACTGCCCAGGTGATGGCGACGTTGGCCATCGGCGCTTTCGTCACCGGATCCGTGACGACGACCTGCAGCGGGTCGAGCAGCAGGTTGCTGGGGACGCCGTACTGCTGGTCCCCGCTCTGAATGGCGATATTGACACTGCCATCGCCTGGTCCGGTCCCGCCGTCACCCCCACACGCCGAGATGGCGACCATGAGGACGGTGCTGGCCACGAGGCTACGAAAATTCATAATCCTTTGATTTGCAACGATAGAGGGGAGAGGCAGGTAAATATACGTGCGAGGCGGCGCTGGTTCCAGCCGCGTCGCTTGCCGGGCTCCCGGCCCAACTCTAGGTTGGCCCGCACTTTACAGCATGACACAGGAAATAATGAACGGTCGCGCTTTCGGGATTTTGGGTGTTTTGCTGCTGGCCGCCACGGCTTCCGCCTCGGCATCGAGAAGCCGTTCCTCCACGAGGTCGCGCT
>CBJLQC010000509.1:0-2480 GCA_966424955.1 uncultured bacterium
CACGCAAGGCATCACCACGGAGATCACCGGCGAGGCCACGAGTGTCGTTCCGGTCAACGAGCGCACGCTGCGCGAGCTGGGCTTTGCGCGTGAGAACCGCGTGGACTGGACCGACCTGGACGGCTACTTCCGTCGCCTCGAGCAAAGCCGGCCGGCCATCAACCTGGCAACGTATGTGACGCTCGGTTCGGTGCGGCGCTACGTCATGGGGGATGCGAACCGCGCGCCCACCACCGAGGAGCTGGCGCAGATGCGGGAGCTGGTCGCGCAGAGCATGCAGCAGGGCGCCATCGGCTTGTCGACCGGAATGATCTACGCGCCGGCGACATACGCGACCATGGAAGAGGTCATCGACCTGACCCGGGTCGCCGCGCGTTACGGCGGTGGCTATGCCTCGCATATTCGCTCGGAAGGCGCGCGGCTGGTCGAGGCCGTCAACGAAGCGATCGCGATTGGCGAAGCGGCCCACACGTGGGTGCAGATCCATCACCTGAAGGCGTCCGGGAAGGCAAACTGGGGGAAGATGGGTGCGGCGGTCGCCGCTATCGACGCCGCCCGCGCGCGCGGCGTCGATGTCAGTGCCGACCAGTATCCGTACCGTGCTTCGAGCACCGGTCTCGATGCGATCATCCCGAGCTGGGCGCATGCGGGCGGCACCGACTCCCTGGTCGCGCGGCTGCAGGATCCGGCCACGCGCGCGCGCCTCGCCGAAGAGATCATGGGACCCGATCAGCGCGTCGATTTCATCGGTGAATCCTCGGGTGGCCCGGGCGGCGTCATGCTGGCGGGTTTTCGCACCGATTCGCTGCGCAAGTACAACGGGATGCTGCTGAGCGACGTCGCATTGCAGCGTAACCAGCCCGCGATCGACGCCGTCTTCGATCTGCTGATCGCGGATTCCGCGGCGACGCAGGCGATCTACTTCTCGATGTCGGAAGCAGACATCGAGCTGGCCATGAAACAGCCGTGGGTGAGCGTCGGCATCGATGCGGGCGCTCGGGATACGATCCTCACTTCACACCCGCATCCCCGGGCTTACGGCGCCTTCCCGCGCATCCTCTGCCATTACGTGCGCGAGCGGGCCGTCCTTACACTGCCCGATGCGATCAGGAAATTTACCAGCCTGGCCGCGGCGCGCGTCGGGCTGGCCGATCGCGGTGTCATCAAGGCGGGCATGTACGCCGACCTTACCATTTTCGATGAGGCGCGTGTCTGCGATCGCGCCAGCTTCGAGAAACCGCTGCAGACATCGGTCGGCATCCAGCACGTGCTGGTGAATGGTGTGCCGGTGGTCCGGGACGCGCGCGTCACCGGCGCGCGTGGGGGGCGCGGGCTCAGGCGGAGCGCAGTCGCAGCGTCGCGGCCAAACCCATGAGCCCGAGCTGGGCCATGGTCCCGGGCGCGAGGGCGGGCATGGCGCCGGTCATCGCTTCCTTGAATAACTGCCAGCCGCGGTAATCGGGGTGCCGCTCGAGCACGAATTCGAGATTGGCCTGATAGTGGAAGTACAGCCCGGCGGCCGCGCTCGCCACACACAACACCATGACGGCGCGAAAGAGCGCTACCGTAGCGCGCCGCGGCGCGAACCACAGCAGCAGCGTGCTCACCAGCCCCGCGCCCAGCAGTGCCAGGGGCACCCACTGCTGCCACTCCTCGTAGTGCTCGAGCAGGATCAGCTCGGGGATGAGGCCGACGATCATGAGCAGCACGAGCCCGAGCAACACGCGCTGCCAGAAGCCGAGCGTCAAGGCGTGCCCCGTGCCGCTGCGATGAGCGCGGCGCGGTCCTTCTCCCACGCCTTCACGATCTCATCGTCGGGCCATCCCGCCATGCGCCCGAGGATGAACGCGGCCGGCAGCGCGTGGCCGGGCACCTGCCAGGCCGCCATTTCCGCCAGTTCGGCGAATGCCCGGCTGCGCAGCTGATGCAGCATCATGGGGTCGCGCGAAGCAGTCAGTGACATGAGGACCAGCGACGCCTTGTTGCGATCGGTCCAGTACGGCGAGCTCAGCATGGCGATGAAAGGCGCGTAAGGGATGCGCAGCATCGACTCGGCATGCGCCTGGTTATAGGAGGCCATGACACCCAGCGCCCGTGCGGCGTTGTTGCGCACGTCCTCGGCCGGGTCGCGCAGTGCCTCGACCAGATCGGGGATGACCGCCGCCTTGTTGAACGCGTAGGCAATGACCTGGGCGGCGAGGGCGCGATGGTGCGCGTCGGCGGAGCCGCTCAGCACGGCGCGCAGCCGCGCGACATTGCCGGCCGCGTAATTGATGAACCGCTGCTGAACCTCACGCGCGGGCGGGTAACGCATGAGCGAGTGACCCGTCGAATCGTCTTCCAGCGTCTCACCCTTCACCACCGCGTCCTGCTGCGCGCGCACGAAGGCCGCGCCGTCCTGCACGATGTTGCCGGGCAATCGGATGTCGCCGGCCGGCGCCGGAGCGAACGTGATGGCCGGCGCCGCGCTCTCGACAATG
>CBJLQC010000510.1:0-2455 GCA_966424955.1 uncultured bacterium
GCTTGCAGGGCGGCGAACAGGTGGTCGTCGGCGGGCTCGAGCGCATGGGTGAGGGTATGGCGGTGGCGCCGCGCGCGCGTGGCGCGGCGGCGCCCGCGCCTGCGCCGGCCGAAGCAAAACCTGCGCAGCACTGACCATGGCCACCGCGCAGCCGCTCAGCATCGATCGCGTGCCGGCCGACCAGGCGGGCCTGGTCGTCGATGTGCTATGCGCGGCGTTCTACGACTATCCCGTGATGCGCTACGTGCTGGGGGACAGTCACGACTACGAGATGCGCCTGCAACAGCTGATCGGCTTGTTCGTGGCGGCGCGCGCGCTGCGCGATGATGTGATGCTGGGCGTGCGCAGCGGCGGCGAGCTGATTGCCGTGGCGACTACGTCGGATCCGGCGCTGCCGGCACATCCCGATTTCGCGCGGCTCCGCGACCAGGCCTGGGCGTCACTGGGCGCCGAAGCCGGCCAGCGGTATCAGCAGTGCGTGGCGGCGTGGGATTCCATGGCCAGCGCGGTGCCGCAGCTGCACATCAACATGCTCGGTGTGCGTGGCGCATATCGCGGCACCGGCCTGGGCCGCCAGCTGATCGAGGCCGCGCATGCGCTCGCGCGCGCGGATGAACGCGTCGCCGGCGTATCACTGACTACCGAAAAGCCGGACAACGTGGCGTTCTACCGCCGGCGCGGCTACTCCATCATCGGGCATACCGGTATTGCGCCCGGGCTCGAAGCGTGGAGCCTGTTCTGGTACAAGGACGAGCCAGGCGCACGCGATCGCAGCTAATTCACCACGCGGATGGGGACCGGGTTGGGAATACTCACCTCGGCGCGCTCGGTCCGGTTGCGTAACGCGTTCTTGATCCACGCGTCATCGTGCGTGGCACCCCCCGCGCGCATCACCAGTCTGGCCAGCCCGACACCCACGTTGTTGGAGACGCGAATTGAGCCGTGCGACACGGCTTTACCCAGCGATTCCGGTTGATTGGTGCCGTGGATGCTGTTCGGCGCTTCATACACGAGCTGAACCACGCCCAGTGGATTGTCGGCAGCACCGGGCTCGGCCGTCTTCTCGTCTTCCGCCCACGCTTCGTTGCGCGGCGGCACCCAGCGTGGATTGAAAATCACCTGGCTAATGGTCCATTCGCCGGTCGGTGTCGGCCACTCATCACTGCCGACCGCGGCCGCGTAGCTGCCGATCTGGCGATCGCCGCGATAGACGCTCACCTTCCGCTGGGTCAGGCTGACTTCCAGACGCACGTTGCCCGGTTGCGGCTGAGCCCCGGGTACCGGCGTCGCGGACCGCGTCGGCGACGACCGCGCCGCACCATCATTGTCTCCCTCATCAGTCTCGACTACGCAGGCCGTGAGCAGCAGCACGGCCGCGGCCATCCCATACAGTCTCGTCATGCTCTCCTCCACTTGCGGGCAGAGATTAAGCAAGCATTATGCGCGCATGACGAATCCGCACCGCCAGTTCATACGACATACCGTGAACGTGCCGCTCGAGGTGAAGGTGCTGCCCAATTTCGCCGCGCAGGCGAAGGAGGCGCTGAACGTCAGTGAAGGCGGGCTCGCCTTCACCACGGCCGACTGCCTGCCCATCGACAGCATCATCGAGCTGCGCATTACAACGGTGCAGCCTGCATTCGAAGCGAAGGCGCGCGTGGCGTGGTGCAGGGAAGAGAACGGCGGCTACCTGGTCGGCGCGCAGTTCCTCGACAGGAACGATGCGTTCCAGTCGCGCATGGTGCAGCAGGTGTGCGCGGTCGAGCACTACCGCCAGGAAGAGCTGCAAAAAGGCCGCGTGCTGAACAGTCAGCAGGCGGCCTCGGAATGGATTGCCAAATACGCCGGCCGGTTTCCCGACGGCGCCGCGGGATAATCAGGTCAGACGTTTGACTTCTTCGAGCAAGCGGCTGGGCGGACACGGCTTCGACAGAAAGGCACGGCAGCCCGCGGCCAGAGCTTTCTTCCCGATCGCGCCGAACGGCACCGCCGTGAGCATCACGATCGGAATTTGAGCGAGCTCGGGATCATCCTGCATGATGTTGGCAATCTCGACGCCGGTGCGCCGTGGCAGCGAATGATCCAGCACCATCACATCGGGATGCGCTTCACGCGCCAGCGCCAGGCCCGCTTCGCCATCGGATGCCGTAATTACATTGAAGCCGTGGCTCTGCAGGTACGCTGTATGGATGGCCCGCAGCTCGAATTGGTCCTCGACGAAGAGGATCGTGCTCATGCTTTACTCCGATAAGCTGGGGAGACGGATCCTCGTACCGTGGACTGCACGATTAGATCCACTCCCGCAACATCGTCAGATGTTCTGTACTTACACGACGTAGCCACACCCGACGTCACGCGCTGCACGCCCACAACCGGAAAACTTTCCGGCGTGTCGGAAAACTAGTCAACCGCTGGCCAGGCGCTTTTCGGCCTGCGCGGCCAGCTCGATGAAGTC
>CBJLQC010000511.1:0-2454 GCA_966424955.1 uncultured bacterium
GGATGGTGCGCCGTACCGCACGCTCCGGCAGGGTGACGGAAGACGTCGCGACCGGCGCCGGCGTGACCGGCGATACCTGCGGTTGCGAGGCGCACGCGGTCAGCAGCGCCGTGAGGACGAAGAGCGGAGTTCGAGTTGTCATTGGGTCTCGAAATTTCGGGTTTCACCTGCGAAACTTACGGGCCGGCCGCCGGCTGGCCACCCTCTCAGGCGGGGATGGGACGAGCGCGTGACTTGCGCGCGGGGCCGGCGCCCGCCGAACGACGGCGACGCCACGCCAGCCACCGTCGCAGCGCGAGCGCGATCCCGGTGTAAGCCAGCATTACCGAAGCCGCCGATGCGAGCCCGGCGATCGTCTGGCCCGCCACGCCACCAACTTCACCGGTGTGCGCAGATCGCAGGATGCTGCGCGCCTTACGACCGCTGGCCTGGGCCGAGAACGGCTGCCACGACAGCACCCACGCATTCGCAGCCACGACCAGCCTGCCCTGTTTCTGGGGCTCTCCCCCCGAGCCACGATCGAGCGTAAAGACAAGCCCGCCGCGCCGGTTCGGCTGCAGCTGCAGGGTGAGCGTTCGCCACTCGCCGTGCTGTTTCGCGCGCGCCACCAGGGCGTCCACATCCGCCACCGTGGTATGCTCCGCGGCGGGTGCCGGGACCGCCGAATGAGCGGCCGGCGCGGGTGCGATGCGGTTGGCCACCCGCTCGATAAACGTGCCGACGCGCGGCGAGCTCATGACCACGCCTGAAAAAACGATGATGACCAGCGGGATGGCCGACCAGAAGCCGAACACGTGATGCCAGTTGAAGTCGCGCGCCTTGGCGCGCAGGCCGCGCCGGAACAGCATCTGGTTGCGCAACGTCAGGATTTTCCAGCGCTGGGGCCACCAGAGGAAGCTGCCGCTTACCAGCAGAAGGAGAAACGCGAGGTTGGCCACGCTCGTGATGCCGAGGCCGACGTTCACGAACCTGCGCGGGATTCCGAGCGAGGTATGCAGCCGCGTAGCCGTGCCGAAGAACATGCGAGCTGCGTACGACCCGGTCCCCAGTACCTGGCCGGTGTAGCCGTTGACGAAAACCCGCTCGCCGCCGCTGAACCGGACTTCGACTGGAGCATCAGCTTTGGCGCGCCACCGTAACGCGGACGGCGCCGCCTTCTGCGCGGTTTGCGCACGCTTGACGATTTCCGCGGCCGGCAGCATCCGCGCTTCGGCGGTTGGTGGTCCGCCGTCGAGCGCGCGCAGATCGAGCCACGATGTCATCTGCCGCTGGTACGTGAGCAGCACGCCCGTCACGGCCATGATCGCGATGATCAACGACGCGCCGGCCGCGATCGACACATGCAGCCAGAAGATGGTTTTCCTCAGCACCGGCACTACTGTGGTTGATCTGGTGAGTAATGCGCTACGGTCGGAACCGCGCAAAGCCAACGCTGACAATCTAAGGTATTTGACCGGGAATGGCCTACCGGACGACGCGCGAATGATTCTCGTTTGCGAGACGCTCCCGCATCACTCCGGCAGCTCCACCCACATGCGCAGCAATGCTGTCGAAAACGTTTTTCCCTGCGCATCCGTCATGAGTGAGACGGTCCCACCACCGTCCAGCGCTTCGTGCAGCAGGAAATTCAGCGCGCCGAGATTGGGCAGCTCGAACCGCTCGACCCTGCCCTTCACCATGTCGCCGAAATGGGCCTTCACGCGCTCGGGGGTGAGATAAGATTTCAGGAAATCGTAATCCTCCGGCTGGCGCGCGATCACGCCGATGTTCACGGTGTCGCCCTTGTCTCCGCTGCGCGCGTGGGCAAGATCGTAAAGTCTGACCCTGGTCATGCGTCCGTCACCTCCACGCGCAGCTGCGGCTCGATCTCGCTGCGCTCGATCAACGCCGGCCAGTACGCAACGATGTCCTGCACGCGCGGGCGCCCGCCGGCAAACCCCGTCACACTCGGCGGGCCGGTGAGAATCAGCGGTGCCAGCTCACGCGTAAACGCTTCCACCGGCGCTTTCTGCGCGCTCCGCACGCCGATTCGCAGCTCGACTTCCGGGATGTCCTCGCTCGCCGGCCCGGCCAGGTGTCCGTGTGTCGAATTCCAGCCGACGAACTCCGTGCGCACGGCGTCGTACGTGTGACCCATGCGCGCGAGCCGGTCGATCAATACCTGCGCCGCCAACTGCGCTTTCTGCACGGCGTTCGGCCACGCGTAGACCAGCGTGCCGACCGCCTTGTAGCCGGCGTGGTAGGAAATGGAAACCTTCAGCCGGTCGGTGCGCGGCTTCCCTTGCACACCGTGCACGCGCACGCGGTTCGGCCCGACATCTTCGATGCGCATGGTCGTGAAATCGGCAACGACATCGGGCGTGATGTAGTCGACCGGGTTGCCCAACTCGTACAGGATCTGTTCGGTCACGACGGCGCGGTTGACCAGACCGCCCGTCCCCTCGTGCTTGGTGA
>CBJLQC010000512.1:0-2452 GCA_966424955.1 uncultured bacterium
ATCAGCTCCATGCCGTTGATCGAGACATCATCGAGGCGCCCGACGAACGGCGAGATGTAGCTGGCGCCTGCCTTGGCCGCGAGGATGGCCTGCGTCGGCGAGAAGCAGAGCGTAACGTTGACCCTGATCCCTTCCGCGCGGAAATGACGGCACGCGTGCAACCCTTCTTCGATGAGCGGCACCTTGACCACGATGTTGTCCGCGATCTTCGCCAGCTTGCGACCTTCGCGCAGCATGTCCTCCTGCGTGGTCGCCACTACTTCCGCGCTGATCGGGCCATCCACGACGCGGCATATTTCGGCGAGAATGTCCTGCGGATCGCCCGTGCTGCCCGCCGCCTTCACCAGGAGCGATGGGTTCGTGGTAATGCCGTCGATCATGCCCGCGTCTACTGCGGTGCGGATTTCGGTCAGATCCGCCGTGTCCAGAAAGAATTTCATCAATAACTCACGTGTGAAAGAAACAGGCCTTCCGGCGGCGCAGGCGGCGATGTCTCGAGGCCGCCGCGGCCACCCAGCAGCTCATCGATGTCAGCGGCGGGCCGGCGCCCGCGCGCCACATCCACCATCGTCCCGACCATGTAGCGCACCATGTGGTGCAGGAACCGGTCGGCGGTCACGCGGAATTCTACGCCTCCCGGATACGACCGCCACTCGGCGGCGGACACGCGACAGATCTCACCACGCTCCGGTTGCCCGCTCTTGGCAAAAGCGCGGAAGGAATGCTCGCCCACGAACCGCCGCGCCGCATCTTCGAGGACGTCGATCGGCAGCTCCACGCCGAGCGGCCAGCAATGTTTGCGGTTGAATGGCGAAAAGGCCTCGCGCGTCGTGCCGATGCGATAGACGTAACTGCGGGCCGTCGCGTCATAGCGGGCATGAAAGTCAGGATCCGCTTCTTCGACGCCGTCAATCCAGATATCAGGGGGGAGCACTGCGTTCAATGCGCGGTGCAGCTCGGCGGCGCTCCATTTCGCTGGCATGAGCGCGGATACCACCTGCCCGGTCGCGTGCACGCCACGATCGGTACGGCCGGCTGCTATGACTGTGGTGGGACTGTTTCTCAAACGACTTAGCGCGGCCTCCAGCTCCGCCTGCACGGTTCGTACGCCCGGTTGGACTTGCCAGCCGAAGAACCCGGCGCCGTCGTAATGCAGGGTCAGCTTGAATCGCCGCTCGGGCGACAAACTATCGTTTTCGCTGGTCACCGGCAACGCGGGGAAATCTCCCCTCGAATCGTCTCAACCGCGAAAATCCGAAAGGACACGCAAAACCGCATCAATATCCGCTTCCGTATGATCCGCATTCACCTGGAACCGGATCTCTTCATCACCGCGCGGCACGACCGGGTAGGCCAGCCCGGTCGCGAGCACGCCATGCGTCCGCAAATGGGCGACCAGTTGCCTGGTCCGCGCCGTGTCACGGACCATCAGCGGGACCACAGGATGCTCGCCCGGGATGATCTCGAATCCGAGCCGGACCAGCCCCTCCTCGAACCGGCGGGTAAGTGCGCGCAGCCGCTCCAGCAGCCGGCTGCCCTCCGCGCTGTCCAGCAGCTCGAGCGCATGCCGCGCGGCCTCCGCTTCCCCCATCGTTATGGGATTCGAATAGATGTACATGGGCGAGGTCTCGCGCAGAAAATCGATGACGGGGCGCGATGATGTGACGTACCCGCCGTTCACACCAAATGCCTTGCCCAGCGTGCCCACCAGCACGTCCACGCTACCGGGCGCGAGTCCGGTATACTCCTCGGTGCCGCGTCCGGTCTTGCCGAATGCGCCCACCCCATGCGAATCATCGACCACCAGGATGACGTTTTCCGCGAAATCGGCATCGTGCTTCCGGCAGAGCGCGGCGATTTCGGCGAGCGGCGCGTGATCGCCGCGCATCGAGAAAATGCCGTCGGTGACCACAATGGCGCGCTGGGCACCCACCGCGCGCTGCAGCTCGGTTGCCAACCCGGCGACGTCGTTGTGTTTGTAAACCGCCTTGCCGGCCGGGCGCGACAGCCTGATTGCGTTGATGATGCAATTGTGGTTCAGCTCGTCGCTGATGATCACCGTGCCATCGCTCGTCAGTGCCGAGATCACGCTCAGCACGGCAGCGTACGCAGAGCTGAAAATCATAGCCGCCTCCCGCCCGTGGAACTGCGCCAGGCGCGCTTCCAGCGCACGCTGGGCGCGCGTCACCTCGCGGGCAAGCTGCTGGCTCAGGTAGCGGCGGTTGTGCAGGTCGGTCAGGGGGTCGCGCACGCTGATGGCCTCGAGCTGCGAGTAAGCCCGCGCCAGCTCGACGTGCTTGAGGCGGTACATCTCACGCTCGTGCTGCAAGCGCTCCACGTCGAACTGCAAGAGCTGCCCCTTGGCCTTGCGCAACTCGGCTTCGCGCTGGACGCGCTCCTTGAGGGCGTGGAAGGTCTCGACCGCGACCGGCACGGGGCGGCCGCTCGCCTC
>CBJLQC010000513.1:0-2448 GCA_966424955.1 uncultured bacterium
ATCAAAGGCACGGGCGCGCCGCAGCTCGTGCACGCCGACTATAACGCGCTGTTGCAGGCTTTTCGCAACATCGTGCGCAACGCCGTGGATGCGGTAGAGCAGAACGGCCGCGCGCGGCGCATCACCGTCGAGATCGCCGCGGCCGATGCGCAATCCGTGCGTGTGTCGATCACCGACAGCGGTGGCGGGCTCACGCCCGAAGCGCAGCGTCGCCTGTTCGAGCCCGATTTCACTTCCAAGACACGCGGCACCGGGCTCGGGTTGACGGTCGCGCGTCAAACCATTCGTGTGCACGGCGGTGATATCAGCGCCCACAACACGCCCGAGGGCGGCGCGCAGTTCGTGATCGAGCTGCCGCGCTACGCGGAAGTTGCCTTGACATGAAATACGGAACGGTAATCATCGCCGCTCTGCTGCTCGCCGGCTGCGGCGCGCGGCAGGCGCGCACCCAGGCGGTGCGCGTCATGACGTACAACATCCACGCCGGCAAGGACGCCGCGCAGATCGACAATCTCGAGCGTGTGGCGCAGGTCATCACGGCCGCCGGTGCCGACATTGTGCTGCTCCAGGAGGTGGACCGCCGGACGCAGCGTTCCGGCGGCGCGGATCATTTCGGGGAGCTGCGGCGGCTCACCGGCATGCAGGGTGTTTTCGGCAAGTCGCTCGACTACCAGGGCGGCGAGTACGGCATTGCCGTGCTGTCGCGCTGGCCGCTCGACTCGGTGCAGGCCTTGCCCTTGCGCGTCGAGCCGCCGCAGGAGCGTTCGGGCGGGGCGCGCGAGCCCCGCATCGCCCTGCACGTGCGCGTCCACGCCCCCGGCGGCGCACTCGAGGTCGTCAATACGCACATCGATGCGGGCGGCCCGGGCACCTTCCGCAAACAGGAGCTGATCGGCACGCTGGCACATATGAAGCAGAAGACGGCAGCGGACACGCCGTTGCTGTTTGGCGGCGACCTGAATGCGCGGCCCACGACCGACGAGATCGGCGCAGTTGCCTTTGCCCTGACCGACGCGTTCGCCAGCTGCGGCAGTGGTGCCGGCGAAACCTTTCCGGCCCACGCACCGGACCGCCGCATCGATTACATCTTCCTGCGCCACGCGCGCTGCACGTCCGCGCGCGTCGTCGATACCCAGGCGTCGGATCACCGGCCATTAGTGGCCACCATTCAAGTTTCGGGGGGTCAATGAAGCGGAGCTGGGTTGTTGTTCTGACGAGTGTGGCCGCCGCCGGCTGCGCGGGTGGATTGGGCGGCGGCGGCGGCTACGAGCGTGACGTGCTGGCCTGGGACGTTCCAGCCGGCGTGACCGCCGAGCAGCTGGGCGGCCGGCTGCAGCAGGGCGGCTACGAGTTCGCCATGATCTCCGCGGAGCAGGACAGCGCGTGGTTCGCCACGGCGGCCGCGCGCGCGGGATTGCAAAGCACGCGTCCCGGACGCATCGGCGCGGCGCGCTACGCGTTCTTCGGTCCGAAGCCGGTCGGCGATACGACGCATACGGTGCAGGTGCCCGGGGGCGGGCGCATACGACTGCACGACGCATTGTACCGCATCGACAAGAACCGCGCGTTCGACGTCATCCTCGCGCGCTTCGATTCGGTCGGCAATCTGAGCAATGGCGTACGCGCCCTCTTCGGCTACGTGGGCAGCGATGTGAGTGGCAACGCGGGATTGCTGCTGGGCATCGACATACCCAACGCGGCGACCGGCGACAGCATTGCCCAGCTCATGCGCGCCTATCTGACGGACGCGCGCGAGTGCGCGAGCCGCGCCCCGGCGACCACGCCCGTGATTCGCGTGTTCTACGGGCCGCGTGCGCGCCTGACCTGTCAGCGCGCTGAAGTGCTCAACGAAGCCAATGGCCCGATCAGCGCGCAGTTCGCTTTGCCCTGAGTAGATGAACGCCTCCATCCTGATCGTCGATGACGAGCCCAACATCAGGCGCATGCTGGCCGCGTTGCTGCGCGAAGAGGGCTACGCGACAGCGGAGGCCGGGGACGGGGCGGAAGCGATCCGCAAGATGGCCGAGACCGAGGCCAACGTCGTGCTGCTCGACCTGGCACTGCCCGGTGTGACCGGGCTCGAGCTGCTCGACACGCTGCACGCACGCTGGCCGCTCGCGCCCATCATCATGATGAGCGGCCGTGCCTCGCTGTCCGATGCTGTGCAGGCGACCAAGCGCGGTGCCTTCCATTTCATCGAGAAGCCGCTTACGCCGGAGGCGGTACTGCTCACCATCAAGGGCGCGCTCGACTTGCAGCGCGCCCGTTTTGTTTCGCGCACGCTGGCGGCCGAATATGGGCCGGAAAAGACGTTGATCGGATCGAGCGCGGCCATGCAGGCCGTGCGCGAGCTGATCCAGCGCATCGCACGCACGGATGCGCGGGTGCTCATCACCGGCGAGAGCGGAACCGGCAAGGAGCTGGTCGCGGCGGCGCTCCACGCCGCAT
>CBJLQC010000514.1:0-2433 GCA_966424955.1 uncultured bacterium
CCGCCAGGGGCACGATCGCCAGGATGGCCAGGGCATCACGCCGGGAAAGCTCGTTCGAAGGATCCGTCATAAAGCTCTCTGCTTCATCTGATCGGCGATGTAATCGCTGGTGCGCATGGCCAGCGCCAGGATCGTCCACGTCGGATTCTTGTCGGCTTGCGAGACGAACGGCGCGCCGTCCGCGATGAAAAGGTTCTTCACGTCGTGCGCCTGGCACCACTCGTTCAGCACGGACGTGCGCGGATCGTCACCCATGCGCGCGCCGCCCAGCTCGTGAATGATCGTGCCGCCCGCCGCAATACCGTATTCCGCCTGCCGGTTCGGCATTTCGCTGAACACCTTTCCGCCCATCTCGGTGACGAGCGCGCGAAACGTCTCCTGCATGTGCTTGACCTGGTTCAGCTCGTGATCGGTCCACGCCCAGTGGAACCGCAGCACCGGGATGCCCCAGCGATCCACGACCTGCGGATCGATCTCGCAATACGACTGCTCATTGGGAATCATCTCGCCGCGGCCCGAGAACCCGATTGTCGCGCCCCAGTACCGTCGGTAATCCTCTTTCAGCTGCTTGCCGTAGCCGCCGCCGTTGTAGCGCTGGATGCCACCCATGAAGCCATAGCCCGGCATGCCGCGCCGGCCGCCCCAGACTTCGATGTGATAACCGCGCGGAAAATCCAGTTTGCGATTGTCCAGCCACCACGGCATGTACACGTGCATGCCGCCGACCCCGTCCTCGTTGTGCGGCACGTGATCCATCAGCCTGGGGATGAAGCCGGCCACGTCGGTACCCGTCGTGTCGGTCACATACTTGCCGAGCGTGCCGCTCGAATTGCCCAGGCCCTGCGGGAACATCGTCGACTTCGAGTTCATGAGCAGCCGCGCCGATTCGAATGCGCTCGCCGCCAGCACGACGATGCGCGCACGCACGTGCTCGTCCAGGTTGGTGCGCTTGTTCACGTAAGAGACACCGGTCGCCTGGCCTTTCGCATCCACCGTGATCTCGCGCGCCATCGCATTGGTGAGCAGACGCAGCCGGCCGGTGCGCAGCGCGGGCGCGATCAGCACGTCGGGACTCGAGAAGTTGGAGCGCGTGCGGCACCCGCGATTGCATTGCCCACAGTAGTGACAGGCCGGGCGATCGCCGTGCTGTTTGGTGATGATCGAGAGGCGCGCGGGTATGCACGTGATGTTCAGGCGGTCGGAGGCCTGCTTCACCATCAGCTCGTAACAGCGTGGCTTCGGTGGTGGATCGAAGATGCCATCCGGCTCGTTCGGAATGTTTTCGACGCTCCCGAATATGCCGATCAACTTGTCCACCTCGTCGTAATACGGCTTGACATCGTCATACGCGATCGGCCAGTCGTCGCCCAGGCCGTCCAGCGACTTGCGGCGGAAATCGTCCGGCCCGAAACGCAGCGAGATGCGTCCCCAGTGATTGGTGCGCCCGCCCAGCATGCGCGCGCGCCACCAGTTGAAGCGAGTGCCGGGCGCCGTCGTGTAGGGCTCGCCTTCCACCTGCCAGCCGCCATCGCAGGCGTCATACTCGCCGAACGGCCGCGTCGGCGTGGACGCGCCCCGCCGCGGCGACTGCCAGTTCCAGAGCAGCATGGGCGAATCCTTGGTGGCGTACCAGGCCGGTCCCGCCTCCAGCATCACGACACTCGCCCCCGCTTTGGTGAGCATGTAAGCCGCCATGCCGCCGCCCGCGCCGGAACCGATGATGGCAACGTCGTACGTGGGTCTGGTTTGCAAGTGTGTCTGCCTGTTGGGGTGGGTGGCGCAATATAGCAGGCTTGACGCGCCGGCCAAGCCGATGCTACGGTGGTAGCACTATGCTACTGGAGTAGCACAAGGAGGCGCTCATGAAACGTAGTCCGCTGGCCGACCTGGCGCGCCGGGAGCGGCAGATCATGGATGCGGTTTACGCGCGCGGCCAGGCCACGGTCGCGGAGGTGCTGGAGGACCTGGCGGATCCGCCCAGCTATTCGGCGGTGCGCGCGATGCTCGGCAAGCTGGAGCGGAAGGGCTTCCTGAAGCACGAAGAGCATGGACCACGCTACGTCTATCTGCCGACGGTACCGCGCAAGAAGGCGTCGGTTAGCGCGCTCGAGCGCACTGTTCAAACCTTTTTCGATGGATCGGCAACCAAGGCAGTAGCGGCATTGCTGGATCTCGATTCGGTCGATCTCACGGATAATGAGATCGATCGGATGGCCGAGCTGATCGAGCAGGCCAGAAAGCGAGGACGCTGATGGGCGACGTGAGTGTGGTGCTAATGGCATGGGCGGGAAAGAGCGCGGTGGTGTTGGGGGCCGCGGCGATGCTGACGGTATTAATGCGCAATGCATCGGCAGCGCGGCGCCACCTCGTGTGGAGTGCGGCCGTCGTCGCGGTGCTCGCGTTGCCGGTCGCGTCGTTGGTGGCGCCGGCCTG
>CBJLQC010000515.1:0-2429 GCA_966424955.1 uncultured bacterium
GGGAGCTGGCGCGCCGGCTGCCGGGCGCGGTCGATCTGCACGTCATCGCTTCGCGCTACGGCCACGACGCTTTCCTCAAGGAAGTATCGGCCGTTTCTGCAATCCTGCGAACCACCCTGGCCAGGGATACACCATCATGAGCGGACGCATAACGCCGGCACCGGCCACGCGCGCAGTACGCGCCGGATTGAACGCGGATGCGCATCACGGCGCGGTCATCCCGCCGGTGCACCTGTCATCGACGTTCCGCTTTCGCGGTTTTGCCGAAAAAGGCGCGTACGACTACACGCGCAGCGGCAATCCAACACGCGATCTGCTCGCACAGGCACTGGCTGAGCTGGAGGAGGGAGTGGGTGCGGTCGTGACCTCGACCGGCATGTCGGCGATCGCACTGCTCACGCATTTGCTCGGGCCGGCGGATCTGCTGGTGGCGCCGCACGACTGTTACGGCGGCACTTACCGGCTGCTCAGCGCCCTCGCCCGCAAGGGGCATTTCCGCGTGTCGTTCATCGATCAGACCGACGCGGCCGTCGTTGCCCGCGCGCTCGAGCAGCGTCCGCGCATGGTCTGGATCGAAACGCCCAGCAATCCGCTGCTGCGCATCGTCGACATTCGCTCGCTGGCCGCGCAGGCGCACGCGCACGACGCAATCGTCGTCGCGGACAACACGTTCCTCTCGCCGGCACTGCAACAACCGCTTACGCTGGGCGCCGACATCGTGGTGCACTCGACCACGAAGTATTTGAACGGCCACAGCGACGTCGTGGGCGGCGCGGTGGTCGTGCGCGACGCGGGGCTGCTCGAGGAAGTGGCGTGGTGGGCGAACTGCCTCGGCGTCACCGGCGCGCCCTTCGACAGCTTCCTGACGTTGCGCGGTGTGCGCACGCTGCACGCCCGCATGCGGCCGCACCTCGAAAATGCCGCGGCCATCGTCGAGGTGCTGAGTGCGCACGCCGGCGTGCTGCAAGTCTACTATCCCGGGCTGCGCACGCACCGCGGTCACGACATCGCGCGGGCGCAGCAATCCGGCTACGGCGCCATGATCAGCTTCGAGCTGTACGGCGGCGCCGATGCGGCACGCCAGTTTGTCGAGAGCCTGCAGGTCTTTACCCTCGCGGAATCGCTGGGCGGTGTCGAAAGCCTGGTTGCTCACCCCGCGACCATGACGCATGCGTCGATGGAAGCGGACGCGCGCCGCATCGCCGGCATCTCGGATGGCCTCCTGCGGTTGTCTGTCGGCATCGAGCAGACGGAAGATTTACTTGCGGATATTACAATCGGATTGGAAGCGGCACGCGGTGCTGCGGCGGGAGGGCAGCGCGCGGCGATACGGCGTGTAGTTGAAGAACTAGGAACCGGACTTCAGGCGCGAAGTCAGCATCTCGGCGCGAGACGTCATTCAAATGAATAAGAAACTCGAATGGAAACGGCGCGGGAGTCGCGCGCGGCGAGGTTGTCGGCGTTTTCCGCGTTCTCAGCGGTGATATGCGTTCTTCGCGAAGTCGTGGTGAAAACGAAACCAACTGGCTTCAGCTGGACGCCAGGAACTCCGACAGTCGCTGGAGCAAATCCCGGGGCGCAATGGGCTTCGCGAGGTAGGAAGTACAGCCGGCCTCAATGCACTCATCGCGTTCGTCGGTACCGACGCGGCCGGTTAGTGCAATGATTGGGGTTTCCTGGGTGGGCTCGTGCAGGCGCAGTGTACGGACGACATCCAGGCCCGGCGCATCCGGCAGCCCCATGTCGAGCAGCACCAGGTCGGGCGTGGCGGCACGCGCTTTTTCGACGGCTTCCTGCGCGGTGCCCGCCTCGTGGATGCGATAGCCGGCGTCCTCCAGCAATAGACGGAAAGCGTGGCGTAGCAGGGAGTCGTCTTCAACGAGAAGGATAGTGGCTGTAGCCGTAGTTACCACTCTCTCAACCTAGACGTTTGCGGCCTGCCGGGCAACCGATACATCGTCCAATCCTTCTTCCAACAGCTGGCGCCTCAATAGTGACGCATACAATCCGCGTTTGTTTAGTAGCGCGTTGTGCGTTCCCTGTTCCACGATCCGGCCATTATCGAGGACAAAGATGATGTCGGAATTCATGACGGCCGTTACCCGATGGCTGACGATAATCGAAGTGCGCTGCGCGAACACGCGTTGCAGCGCTTCGAGTATTTCCGTTTCCGTGTGGGTGTCCACCGCGCTCAGCGCATCATCGAGGATGAGCACGCGCGGATCGCGCGCCAGCGCGCGGGCCAATGTCGTGCGTTGCCGCTGGCCGCCGGACAGGTTGACGCCGCGCTCACCCAGGCGTGTTTGATAACCCATCGGGAACTCGGCGACGGCTTCATCGAGGCGAGCGATTTCCGCCACACGTTCGATCTGTCCGGCGGGTGCCACGCCGGGCGGCAGACCCAGCGCAATGTTGTCCGCAATCGTTTC
>CBJLQC010000516.1:0-2427 GCA_966424955.1 uncultured bacterium
CGGGCGGGTGATTCACATCTAAAGTGGACTGCCGGGCCCCGCGACGAGGCCCGGCAGGATCAATCAGACGAGGTGGTAGCCGGTGTCGGCCCACGTGGAATAATTGGGCGTGATGACGTAGCCGAGGCGGAAGCGCGCCGTGAACAGTCGCGTCAGCGCGGTATCCATCAGAGCTTCGGTAATGAGCCCCTGCTTCACCGCGTCGACCAGGTGCAGGTACGCCATGTCGTTGCCGAAGCCGCACTCGAGATCGGTCCCGGCCTTCAGAGACACGCCGGCGGCGTGCGGAAGATCGGGCGCGTACTTGTGCCCGGTCGCGACGTCGTTGAGAGCCGCGCAATCGGACACGATGTAGCCGTCGAAGCCCCAGTCTCTGCGCAGGTGATCCTGCAGCAGCATGCGGCTGGCGCAGGCGGGTACGCCATCGACGGCGTTGTAGGCGCACATGACCGATCGGGCATTGCCTTCGACTACGGCCGCGCGGAACGCCGGCAGGTAGGTGTCCTCGAGGTCATGCGGCGCGACGTCGACATTGAAACGGTGCCGGAGTGGTTCGGGGCCACTGTGCACCGCGAAATGCTTGGGTGTCGCAACGACCTTGAGGTGCTTCGGATCGTCGCCCTGCATCCCGGTCACGAACGCGACGGCCAGGCGTCCGGCCAGAAAAGGATCTTCGCCGTACGTCTCCATGCCGCGCCCCCAGCGAGGATCGCGGAAGATGTTGATGTTGGGCGCCCAGAAGGTCAGGCCGAAGAACCATTCCGGTTGATGGCGACGCATGCTGTCGTGGTATTTCGCGCGCGCTTCCGTCGAGATCACGGACCCGATCTCGTGCACCAGGCCGCTGTTCCAGGTCGCGGCCATGCCGATGGTCTGGGGGAAGTTGGTCGCAATACCTGCCGCCGCGACGCCGTGCGCCGCCTCGTTCCACCAGTAGTAAGCGGGCACGTCGAGACGTGGAATCGCGGCTGCGCGGTCCCGCAGCTGCGAGGCTTTTTCTTCGAGTGTCATCCGCGAGATCAGATCGCGGACGCGCTGTTCGATGGGGAGCGCCGGGTTCAGATAAGCTGGTTGCGCGGGCGGCTGGTCACACGGTGTCTGCACGCATAGCTGCTCGCTGAAAAACGGCAGCACGTAATTCTGAAACCGGACGGCCATGGCACTGGTGTGCGTGCCCGGATACACCTCGAACCGATTGCTGATGCCGTAGCGGTCGAGCGCCTCATGCAGCCGCGCAGCATCCGCGCGCAGTCCATCCTGATCGCCGACGTCGATCGCGATGCCGCGGTATCGCCGCAGATTGCCGACGTATTGATCGATCAAGGCGAGCGGCGCATTAGCGGCCCAGCGCGCCACGACATCGTTCTGGACGACGCCGTCCTTTATCGGCAGGTCCAGATAGAGCGGCGGGTTGTTCGGATTGGGCGACCACGCGGCCGCGGTCGCCAGCTGGGCGCGCGCGCCCCACGGCAGCTTGACCGCGTCCTCTCGAGTCCTGACCGCCTGCAGCGCCGAATCGAGCTGCGGACTCGGCCGGGCCGGGCGCGCGGACAGGCAGCACGGGCTCATGATGTAGACGGCGCCGAAAACGTCGGCGTGCTTCATGCCGATGCGGGTGGCGCCGTACCCACCCATCGAGTGGCCGACCAGGCCGCGACTCCCGCGTTGCGCGATGGTCCGATAGTGGGTGTCGATATACCGGACGACGTCGTGCGCAATGAAACGCTCGAAATCGCCGGTGGTCACCGAGCTGGAATACATCGACCCGTTGTGCAGCGTCTTCGAGTCCGGCAGTACCACGATCAGCTCATGCGCGCCCTGCGCAAACGCGCCCTCGATCGTTTGCGGTACGTGGATCTCCTGCGACCACTGCGCGGCGCCGATGCTGTAGCCGTGCAGCGCGTAGACGACCGCATAACGGCGCGCCTTGTCGTGCTGATAGCTGGGTGGCAGAAAGACGAGTACGTCACGGTCCACCTCGTTATTCTCGAGGTTTCCCTCCAGCCAGGCGCCGTGAATGCGGATGCGTTCGACCGTCACCGGCCTGGCGCCGACGACGACCGGCGGCACCTCGGTCTGCACCTGCGCGACACCCATCGACGGCACAACCAGGAGCAGGCAGAGTGCATATGCGTAACCTTCGATCTTTGGGAAGACGAACTCGAAGAACAGCGATCTCCGCGGCCGGGGCCGCCCTCGTGGTGATAGCGCTGGAGGCATTTGTACCCCGTTGGTCTCACTCCATAGCATCGGCATCCCTCTTCAGGCGGTGTCCTCGTTTTACGTGGAGTGTTACCTATGTGCCCGGTCTGATCTGTTACCTATGTCCCCGGTCTGTACCTAGTTCCGTCTAACGTACCAAGGATCAGTTGCGAGGCGCTCACGCGCAATAGCAGTGCACCGGCCACGTTGAGCGCTTCGGCAACT
>CBJLQC010000517.1:0-2427 GCA_966424955.1 uncultured bacterium
ATGGTAGCCGCCGGCGTCATCGAGCGTGACATGCAGCTCTCGAGCTCGTAATTCGATGCGCTCCACATACCACGAGCTTTGCCGCCTGATCTCGTCGCCCGTCGCACTCCAGTCGCGCGTCCCGGCACCTCGGTGCCCCCGGAGACCACCGCACCGGCCCCGACCATGGCGCCGCGGCCGATCGTAACTCCGGGCAGGATTACGGCACCGGCCCCAATCGATGCTCCTTCGGCGATATGCGTGAGCGCGAATGATGCGGGCCGCACGCGGCTGCGCGGGAATGGATCGTTGGTGAACGTGACGTTAGGGCCGATGAAAACATCGTTTTCGATGCGCAGCCCATCCCAGATTTGGACACCCGATTTCACGGTGACACGATCTCCGATCTGCACATCGCCTTCCACCAGCACATGCGCGCAAATGTTACACTGCGCTCCGATGCGCGCGCCGGCGAGGATTACGACGAACTGCCAGATGC
The DNA here is from genome assembly GCA_966424955.1 of uncultured bacterium. Classification (GTDB taxonomy): domain Bacteria; phylum Gemmatimonadota; class Gemmatimonadetes; order Longimicrobiales; family RSA9; genus CBJLQC01. Next base: position 479 of record CBJLQC010000517.1, read on the forward strand.
GGGTTTCGGCGCCGATGTCGCAGGGCGCGACATCCGCCAATCTGTGCACCTGAGCGGATTCACTAATTGGCATGTGGTGCTACGCGCGACGGATGCCGCGGAGGAGACGCCCGAGCACGATGTCGTGAAAGAAATGGACTACGACGGCGAGCAGCCATCGGCCGGCCGGCAGCACCGGAAAGTTCTTGGCGAGAATCAGCATCTTCTGATGAAAGATCTGCCGGCGCGGACGAACGCGCATGATGTTGGTGGCGTGGGCGCGATAAAACAGCAGCGGGCGCCGTACCGCCGCGAACCGCGTCCGGGCGGCAGCCCTGATCACGAAATCCCAATCCTCTTCCTTGAGCTGCTCATCGAACCCGCCGAGCGCATCGTACAATGCGCGTGTGAAAAGTATAGTTCCGGCCGGCACGTGCTGTCTGAGGACGACGTGGCCGAGCACGCGTCCCTCTCGAGGGCGGGCGGGAAACGGTGCACCCTGTGCATCGGCCGGCGAGTGCTGGAACGTTCGGGCCTGCGCGTAGCACAGCTCCGCGCCCGGCTCCGCGCGCAGGCGAGCCACCTGCAACGCGATTTTGTCGGACGACCAGATGTCGTCGGAACCCAGCAGCGCAATGTAATGCCCCTTGGCGCGCTCCCGGATGGCGCGGTTGAGTGCGCGGCAAACACCGGCGTTCGTTTGGAGCAGCAGGTCGAATCCATGCTGAGCGGCCAGCCGTTCGAGAACGACCGGTGAGCCATCACTCGATCCGTCGTCAATAACAACCAACTGGACTGCCGGATAGGTCTGCTGAAGGACGCTGTCTATAGCCGCACCCACGAACTCACGGTGGTTGTAGCAAGGTATCACGACGGTCACGAGTTCCGGCATGGTGCTGCGAGTCGCAACCGCCACGTCCGAGTGTAGAGTCACCGGGTCCATACCCGCACTCAAGCTCCGGCCGGGCGTAGCCTGGTACGAGCGGGACGGTGGTTTACCGTCACGAAGCCAACCAATGCGAGCCAGAACATCGACTCCATGAAGTAGCCACCACTGAACATCAACGCGACCAGCGGATATAGTCCAACCACCACTGTAAAACACTTATAGCTATCCCACTGGCTGCGATTGGCTGACAACCATACGATCACCGACACCAGGATGACCATGGCGAGCGGGATACCGAATTGGAGCGCAAGATCGAGAAACAAATTATGAGGCTGGACCACTCTATCCCAATGACCGAAGGCTCCATAGCCCCAAATAGGCGAGTCTAGAATCCCGGCAATCGCGAGCTGGTAGAAGACGTCACGCCCACTGCCGCCCGCTGCTATGTCAATGACGCCGCTGGTGCCACCCGCGCCAATGAAGGCTACGGCCCGCCGGAAACCCGGCTCCAAAGCTGGATGCGAGATGATCGACCGGTAGGCTACGTAATAGATGACGGGGAGCGCGGCGAGTACCAGCATAAATCGAATAACGCCGCGATAAGTCACTCCACGCTTCGTGGCAATCCAATAGAAGATCAGCACGCTGTAAACGACCAGCAAGACGAATGCACCTCGGCCTCCATTCACGATCGTCGCGACTACCAACCCGGCCATCAGGAGCATGTTGGAGAGGTCGCCCAGTCGGGTGCGCAACCAGGAGAAGCGCAACTCTTTTTCCGCCCGGAAGACATAGAAGCCGGCCAGGCCAAAAGTGAAAGCAGCGAAGTAAGATGCCGCTTGCGTCGTGGCTCCGCCCAGCAAGCTGACGCCACTCGCGAGCGAATCACCGCCCAGTCCATGAAGAAACGGGAACACGACGGCAACCACGATGCCGACCGCCATGACCATGGCAACGACTTCCACCAAGCGTATGAAATGCGACCATGCCTTGTGTGCTATCAGAATTCGCACCGCGAAAATGCTGGGCAGCGCAAAGGCGACAAACAACACAAGATGCGGCGCGAGGCGCAACCACCGTT
>CBJLQC010000518.1:0-2426 GCA_966424955.1 uncultured bacterium
GAGGTCAGTTGACGCGGGTGAAGATCACCGACCCCAGCTTCCTGAACTGGCCGGGCCTGACGCACGCCGTGCCCGGCAACATCATCCCCGACTTTCCCGTGATCAATAAGAGCTTCAATCTCTCGTACTCGGGGAACGACCGGTAACGGTACGCGCATGTTCAAGATCATCTTCGATAGCCTCAAGACCGGCGTGCTCACCGAGGCGCAGCCGTTCGACATCCGCCCGCCTTTTGGCTTTCCGGTGATCGACTTCCCGCGCTGCACGCTCTGCGACGCGTGCGCGCGAGCGTGCCCGACCGGTGCCATTCACACCCAGGCTGTCGGACCCGGCCAGCGGACCCTGTCGCTCTCGTACGCCTCGTGCATTCAGTGCCGCGCCTGTGTCGACGCGTGCCAGGAGAAAGCCATCTCGGCCGGCCGTGACCTCGACGTTGCGGCATTCACCCGCCAGCAGTTGCATCAGACCGCGTCGTTCGACGTCGATGCCGCGACCGGTGCATGCAGGTTCCGCCAGGTGGAGGTGCAGACGGGTCCAAGCCTCGAGGAATCGGCTGCGGCCCTGCGCGATCGGATCCAGGGCCGCCTGGGACGATCGCTGCATGTACGACAGGTGGACGCGGGCAGCTGCAACGGCTGTGAGCTCGAAATCGCCGCCACGACGAATCCGTTGTTCGATCTCGAGCGCTTCGGTGTGCACTTCGTCGCCAGCCCGCGGCATGCGGACCTGCTGCTCGTTACCGGGCCTGTTACGCGCAACATGGAAGTCGCGCTGCGGCGGACCTACGAAGCCACTCCAGAGCCGCGCGTCGTTGTTGCAGTCGGCGCCTGCGGCTGCAGCGGCGGAATTTTCGGCGAGGGCAGCTACGCGGCATTGGGCGGTGTCGATCGTGTGCTGCCGGTGGATGTTTACATTCCCGGATGTCCGCCGCGCCCGCAAGCCATCTTGAATGGCCTGCTGGTCGCCATGGGCGTTCGCGAGGCTCGGACGGCGCCACAGGCGCCGCCCGGTGTGTAAAATCCGAAAGCCCCGCGAAGCCGCCCGCCGTGTCGCCGAGGCACTGCGAACCGATCCCTGCCCCGACGATGCCAGCTTCGATCGTTTTCTTCCGCGGGACCTCCGCGAGGTGTCGGAGCACTACTGGACGCCGCTCCGCGTCGCGAAACGAGCGGCAGAGTGGTTTACCGAGCTCAGGATTCGAACCGTGGTGGATATCGGATCTGGAGCTGGAAAGTTTTGTGTTGCGGCGGCGTTGTTGACCGACGCGCGCTTCATCGGCATCGAGCATCGCGGATCACTCGTCGAGTCGGCGCGCACGCTGGCCAATGCGTTCGGTGTCAGCCGCCGTGTCACCTTCGTCCACGGTGCGCTCGGCGCAGTGGCAACACCGCGTGCCGACGCGTACTACCTCTTCAATCCATTTGGTGACTACTGGTTCAATTCAAGTCGTGACGACAGCGATCCGGAGGCGACGTTTGATAACGCTCGGCGCGCGGATGACATAGCGGCGGTCGACGCACTCATTCGACTGTCGCCGGTCGGCACAGCTGTTCTGACATACAACGGGTTCGGCGGACGTATGCCGGACAGCTGTGATCTGCTTCACGTCGAATGGACGCTTCCCGGCGAGCTTCGGCTCTGGCGAAAGCAGCGTGACGCGGCCGACAGGCGGATTCGCTGGAATCCAACGTCGAAACGGTAGCGGCCGTACCTGACTCCCGCCGCCTCGCCACGAAATGCCTGGCGGTCGCGCTTTCCAAGTCATCTTGTGCTCGAGTCACGAGTGCGATTCCCAACCTGATGAGAGTCACGAATGTCGAACGGAGAGCGAGCAAACAAGATGGTTCCCGCCGCCTGCGATTGCGCGCACTCGGGGTACGACCATCGCTATCATTTCATCTCGACGTTCATGCCCGATCACCTTGCTTGGCATGCGGAGCGAATGCGAAGGGATAGACGATGACGCTCAATCGACGCGAGTTCGTTCAATTGGCCGCAGCGATCGGGGCCTCGCTGGCGTGGGGCGGCTCGGCTCGAGCCGCAACCACGGGTTGGCATGAGCGGCGCGATCTCTACCCGGAGGGCGTCGCGTCCGGCGATCCCGATCCGAGCAGCGTGATCCTCTGGACTCGGCGCCCGTTCGAGTCGGGTGGCCGGCGTGTGCTCACGGTGGAGGTTGCCGAGGATGATGCGTTCCGGCGCGTCGTCGCAAAGGCGTCTGCGCCGGTCTCAGCGGCATCGGATTGGACGACGCGCGTGCTGGTCGGTCATCTCAAGCCTGCGCGCGTCTACTGGTACCGCTTCACCGATGGAGAGGGAAACGGTAGCCGCGTCGGCCGGACGATCACCGCGCCGCTGGCGAACGATCCACGGCCGGTCAGTTTTGCCTTTGTCAGCTGTCAGGATGTGAATGAAGGCAAGCTCAA
>CBJLQC010000519.1:0-2413 GCA_966424955.1 uncultured bacterium
CCTCAAGGCGGGCTACGGCCGGTTGGCGGCGCTGCACGATTCGCTGGTCATGGGCAAGCGCCGGGACGCGGAGCGCCAGCTGCGCGATTCCATTAACGCGAAGCCCGCGTTGCGTACGCGTTACGGCACGCTCTTCGATCAGCTCGGCAAGGTGCAGGAGAACAAGCGGCGGTTCGCCGAGGCCTACGCGGCGACGCTCATGTTCGGAGACCCGGCCATTACGCCGGTCGTCCTGCGCCGCGCGCTGCTGGCGCGCGCGCTGATCCAGGCGCAGCGCGCGAACGTATCCGCCGACTCGATTGCCGGACTGCGGCGCCGCGTGGCGGCGCTGGGCAACAGCCCGCAGCCCCTGGAGCGCCGGCTGCTGGCGGCGCAATACGAGCAATGGGGCAACTGGCTGAACCTGCGCGACACGCTGGTCGTGTGCTGCTCGGTGCTGGCCGATTCGGCGCGCGCCATGGCCGCCATCGACGCACGACAGTTGACGCTGGACGATCCGGCATTGCGGGCCATCGACGCGTATCAGACGCAGGTTGCCAGCTTCCAGCCGGAATGGCAGCGGCTGATATCGCAGGAAGCCGAGCTGAACGCGCAGCTTGGCCGCGCCCGGTTCGAGATTTACGGCACGAGCATCCCGCCGGACGCGACGTCATCGCCCAGGATCACCGATGGCGTGGTGATTCCCTACGAGTACAACGGCACGCTGGCCCCGGTCTATACGACGTTCTTCGGCATGTACGACCGGAACCGCTCCTTCGGACAGAACAGCGAGTGGGCGCTGCCCGCGCGCTGGCTGAAACCGGCGCCGACGCTGGAGCTGGGCACGCCGCTCAACTTCATCTCGACCGCAGATACCTACGGCGGCAACTCGGGATCGCCGGCGGTCACCAGGGATCTGGAGCTGGTGGGCCTGAATTTCGATCGCAATATCAACGGCCTCTCACGCGACTACGTGTATCTCCCGGAGAAGGGCCGTAACGTCATGGTGGACGTCAGGGCAGTGGCCGAATCACTGCGCGCCGTCTATGGCGGGTCGCGGATCCTGGAGGAGATTCTGGGCCGGTGAAAATTCAACTCGGGACTATGACATGAGCGCAACGATAACGACGGAGCAGCGGCAGCAGCTGCAGCTGCCGGCCACCGATCATAAAGCCAGGCCCTACACCGGTCCGAGCCGCGCGGAAGTATTGGTCATGCGGCAGCAATACACGAATCCGGCGATCTTCACGATCTATCGCGAGCCACTCATGATCGTCGAAGGCCACATGCAGTGGCTCTACGACGAAACCGGGCGCCGCTACCTGGACATGTTCGGCGGCATCGTGACGGTTTCGTGCGGGCACTGCCATCCGAAGGTCACCAGGGCGATCCACGAGCAGGTGGACACGATCCAGCACACGACGACCATCTACCTGCACCCCAACTTCCCCGCCCTGGCGAAGAAGCTGGCCGCCAAGCTCCCGCCGGGTCTGGACGTGACCTATTTCACCAACAGCGGCAGCGAAGCCAACGATCTCGCGATTACGATGGCGCGCCTGTTCACGGGCAACCACGATGTGATCGCCCTGCGCAACGCCTATCACGGCGGCTCGCCCAGCGCGATGGGGCTGACGTCGCACTACACATGGAAGTATCCCATGCCGCAGAACACGGGCGTGCACCACGTGCTGAATCCGGATCCGTACCGCACGCCTTTCCGGGGCGCGCCTGACGAGGTCGCGCGACTCGCGGCCAACGAGATCCGCGAGACGATCCGCTATTCCACGCCCGGCAAGGTCGCCGCGTTCATAGCCGAGCCGATCCAGGGCGTCGGTGGTGCGACGACCGGCAGCAGCAACTATTTCCAGGAAGCGTATCAGATCGTTCGGGAGCACGGCGGCGTCTGCATCGCCGACGAAGTACAGACCGGCTTTGGCCGCACGGGCGAGCATTACTGGGGGTTCGAGAACTTTGGCGTGACGCCCGACATCGTGACGATGGCCAAGGGCATCGGCAACGGCGTACCCCTCGCCGCAGTGACGACGCGCATGGATATCGCGCGCTCGCTTACCCAGCGCATCCACTTCAACACCTTCGGCGGCAATCCCGTCTCCATGGCGGCCGGACTCGCCGTACTGGATGTGATCGACGAAGAAGAGCTCCAGCAGAACTGCAAGCTGGTGGGCGGTCACCTCATGCGCGGACTCCGGCAGCTCCAGCAGCGGCACACGATAGTGGGCGATGTGCGGGGGATGGGCCTCATGATCGGTGTGGAGCTGGTCCGCGATCCGGCCACGCGTGAGCCCGCCAAACAGGAAACGGCGGACGTGCTGGAAGCGTGCCGCGAAATGAACATGCTGATCGGCAAAGGCGGGCTGGATGGCAACGTGCTGCGCATCAAGCCGCCCATGTGCATCACGATCGACGATGCGAA
>CBJLQC010000520.1:0-2402 GCA_966424955.1 uncultured bacterium
TAGGCCTGCACGCGCACGCTGTCCGCATCGTCCAGGTAAATCGCGTATTCCAGCCGCGGCGAATCCTCCGTCAACGCTACCGGCTCGGTCCCCGGCATGGCCGTGACGCCGGACAGCGTGCGGCCGAGATTGGGGATGGTGACCCACCGATACGGCGCCGTCGCCCGGGCGCGCGTGTAATGCGCCGCTTCCATGGCCACCACCCCGCCCGATTCGATGAACCCGTGGAAATTCGCCGGCAGTACGGCCGCTGCACTGGAAGCCGAAGCTCTGACCGCCGCGCGCTGACCGGCCGGGCCATTGATGATGACGTGCGCGCTCGCCGCGGCGCGCGGCGCCCGCGTCCAATCGACGCTGACTTCCAGCCGCTGCTCGTCCGTGATGCGACCGCGCTCCGGCGCAACGCGCAGCCACTCCGCATCGGTTTGCGCCCGGAACTCGAAGGGCGTGGCGCCGCGATTGAAAACATCGATGTAATAGGTCTGCTGCGCGTACCGATCGAATGCCGGCAGCGCATCCGCTGCGCCGCCTTCCGCGGCCACACCCATTTCCGCGCGCGTCGCCGGCTGCACCCGCCTGACCTCCGGCATCACGTTCCGCTCCGGCTGCTGCCACGACGTGTAGCCGATGCGCGTCTGGTCCATCATGTGCGACCACTTGCCGCCGGCCAGCGTGTCGTTGAAAAAGGCCGACAGCTGCGCATCGCGCGCGAACAGCTGCGCCGCGCGCTCGGCCAGCGCGTTGGCGCTCACCCGCCCCTGTGACGCGTACAGGCGATTCCTGCCGACCGTCACATACAGATCGTTGAGGTTGGCGGACGCCGCGATGGGATACAGCACCAGCTGGTAGAACGCCGCGCGGTAATCCGGCGCCAGCTGCCGGTAGAGCTGCTCCGCGTCACGCGCGAGCTGGTGGTACTCCTCGACCACGCGGTCCGCCTCGCGATAATGCAGCAGGCTGTACGTCTCGGGCGCCAGCAGCTCGGGCTTGCGCCGGGAATTGAACTTCGTGTAGGTGTCCAGCAGCCGCGCTATCTCCGTGGCATGACGATCACCGAACTGCTCGGCCGCCCACGCGCGCGCATACGCCGCCAGCTTCTCCACCGGCATGGCGTCCGGATTCCACGCGTAATCGAGGAAGAAGTCGAGCGGAAACTCCATCGGCTTGATATCGCCGACATTCACGATCCAGATGCGGTCCACCCCGTGCGCGTACGCCAGGTGCATCTGCTCCCACACGCGCTCGATCTGGTTGGTGTTGATCCACTTGTAATTGCGCGGTCCGCCCACGTAATCGAAATGGTAGTAGATGCCATAGCCGCCCTGGCGCGGCGCGCCCGCCGCCGGCAACCGCCGGATATTCCCCCAATTGTCATCCGCAAACAGCAGCGTGACATCATCCGGCACGCGCATGCCATGGTCGTAATAGTCCTGCACCTCCTTGTACAGCGCCCATACCTGCGGCACGTCCGCCGCGGGCCTGCCTTTGACGTCCGCGATGATGCCGCGCTGATCGGCTACGATCTGCTCCAGCAACGCAATGTTGCGCCCCTCGCTCATGGGCTCGTCACCATCACCGCGCATGCCGACCGTGACAATCGCTTCGGTGTCCCCCATGCGCTCGATGCCCGCGCGCCAGAATTCGCGGAGCGCAGCGCCGTTCTTTTCGTAATTCCACGCGCCGCCCTGGCCGTAGCGGCGCCACTCGTCGTGCGCGCGCAGCATGGGCTCGTGATGGGATGTGCCGATGACCACGCCATAGCTCTGCGCAAGGTCGCGATTGGCGACGTCGTCGTCATAAAACGCGTTGCCCCACATGGCCGGCCAGAGGTAATTGCCTTTCAGGCGCAGCAAAAGCTCGAACACGTGCGCGTAGAATTTGGAATTGAAGCCGCCGAACTTCTCGTGCACCCATCCGGAGAGCGCGGGCGCCTCATCATTGATGAAGAAGCCGCGGTATTTGACTTTCGGCTCCCCCTTCGAGTGCACGCCGGGTAGGACGTACAGCGCGGATTGCCGGCTGACCGGCACATCCGCCCACCAGTACCACGGCGTCACGCCGATCGCGGCCGAGAGATCGTAGATGCCGTAGATGGTGCCGCGCCGATCGCTGCCGGCGATCACCAGCGCGCGCGCCACGCCGGGCAGCGGTTGCTCGACGACTTGTAGCTGGAACGTCTCCCAGCGTCCCTGTAACGCGGATATATCCAGCTTGCCAGCCCGCACCAGCCGGTCGATGAGCGGGCTCTTACCAACCGTGCCGATGATGACGACGTCGCCACCCGCCCGGTCCGGGGCATCCTGAACCCGCCCGGCCACGCCGGTCACACGCTCGAGGTCGGCGGCCAGGTCACCGGCCGCCCGGAGCACGGCCGGCTCGTCGGAGGGATCGACCACCAGCGC
>CBJLQC010000521.1:0-2395 GCA_966424955.1 uncultured bacterium
ATAGAGCTTCGTGGAATCACCGCCGATGACATGCAAGATCCACTCGTTGCCGCGCCGTATCGCGAGTGTGGAACCATCACTCGAGACCTCCGCCGAACGCACATCCGGGGCAATCACCGCGGGGCGGTCATTGCTGCGTGGATCGACCAGCAGCACCTCGCTTTTCGAGCCTTCGCCCCAGGGCGTCGCTGGCCACGCCGTTGCCTGGATGACGAGTGAGCCGCCCGGCGTCATCCACATCTGCTCGACCGCGCGTTGCGGCAGAAACAGGGGCGCTACGCGCGCGCTGGCACCCGCCAAATCGAGCGTGCCCGCGACCGGCTGTTTGGCCAGCGGATGCCCGCCGGCGCCGTACGGCAGGATGGGCAGCACATCACCTTCGTGCAGCGAAGTGACCATGAAGCGATGCGCGACGAATGGCTGCGCCAGGTAGTCCGAGAGCAACCCCCAGACGTCCCGCGCGGGGGCATTTCCGGACATCGTGCTGGCTGCGAAGTACAGCCAGCGACCGGACGGATCGAAGACGGGCCACGCGTCGTCCGAGCCGCCACGCGAGATCTGCCAGCCACGCTGTTGAGCGACATCACGTACCCACACGGCGCGAATGCCTTTGGCATCCGCTTTGGCATAGGCAAGCAGCCGGCTGTCGGGCGACCAGCTGGTATGCCAGAGTCCCTGCGCAATCCATTGCGAGGAATCCACTGCCTGCACCCGGCCCGCGGCCAAATCGGCGAGCCACAGCACGAGTCGCTGATCGGAAAACGCGATGCGGCGCGCATCGGGGCTCCAGCTGATGCCGCGGAAATAGGTGGGGGTAGGGCCGACCGAGATCGTCCGCACCTGGCCGCTCCCGTCCGCCGGACGCACGTGCAGCGCGTACTCGCCGTTCGCATCGCTGAAATAGGCGACCAACTCGCCATCCGGCGAAATGACCGGGACTCGCTCGGCACTGCCGGGTGTCGCGGTCAGGTTGCGCAGCTCGCCGGTGCGTGAATCAATGGTCAGAACATCGCCGCGCGCCTCGATTGCGACCCGCGCGCCCTGCGGTGCGGCATTCACGAACTGGGTAAAGGATTGCGCCGGGACGGTGCGCGGAGCCAGCTCCGCGGTATCGGCCGGAATCGCGATCGACGGCGTCGTGATCTGGTCCGTGGCGATGTCGAGCAAATGAATGCGGCCGTCGCGCACGAACGCGATCGCGCCGCCGCCCGCGGCCGCGTACGTGATGCCGTGACTGCGGTAGCTGGTAATCAGGCGCACACGCTTCGAGAGCGTGTCATATACGGCAAGGTTGAACGAGCCGAGCGTGTCGGTGGCGAAGTAGATGCGGTGATCGATCCACATCGGAAAGATCGCATTGGCACTTCCCGCCGGAATGGCCGGACCGACGCCGGTCTGCACATCGACCAGTGAAATGGGATCATGCGCACCGCGCGAATACCGACGATCCACACCGCCCAGGAAGGGCGTATTTCCCACCACGGCCAGCTTCCTGCCGTCGGGTGAATACGACGCGAAGCGGACCGGATTCAGCTTCAGCATGGTTTCCGGTCCGCCACTTACCGGGACCGTGATGCCGCGCTGATTGCCGTCTCCGTCACGTGCCGAGGCGAACAGAATCGCGCGGCCATCGCGTGTCCAGGTACGCGGGAAGGGCGTGCGCGGATACCACGTCAGCCGGCGTGACTCGCCTCCGCCGGCGGGCATGACCCACACCGCATTCGAACGCGCGTAAGCGAGCTGGTTGCCAGCCGGCGCGTAGATAACGTACGAATGCTCCTGCGGCTCGGTCGAAAGACGCCGCGCAGTGCCGCCGGAACGCCCGACATCGTAAATCTGCCCACCGAATACAAAAGCGATGCGTTCATCGCTGACGGCCACGCTCTGGTAGATGCGCGGCGGTGTCTGGCCGAGCGCAGGCACGGCGCAGAGCAGCCCCGCGGCCATGAATACGAGTCTGTTCATGAGGAGAATCTAGCGGCGGGCGCGCACCGCCGTCTTGAACGCGCGAAGCATGCCCGGCGTATGGCCGGTATGCCGTCGCAAGCAACGCGTGAGGTGCGCCTGGTCGGAAAAGCCGTTGAGCACGGCTACGCGGGAGATGGGCAGGTCGGTCCGCCGCAGCATGTGCGCGGCTTCTTCGAGACGACGTCGCCGCAAGTAACTGCCGACGGAACAGCCGAACGTGCGACGGAACGCACGTGCGACGGTCATGGGATGGCAGCCCGCGGCAGCGGCGAGGTCGGGGAGAGTAGGGGTTTTCGCCAGCGATGCTTCGATCAGCTCGCGGGCGCGGTGCGCGGCCGCGTGCCCAGATGGCTCACGGTTGGTTCGCCATCCGGCACAAGCCGCGACCAGCTCGCAGGCCAGGCCATCGAGCTGCAGCGGCGCGAGC
>CBJLQC010000522.1:0-2391 GCA_966424955.1 uncultured bacterium
GATCGGTCTAATCACCAATCTCGCATTCTACGGCCGCATCAGTACCGAGCTCAGCTCACCCGCGGGCGGGCACGAAGGTCTCTGGCTGCTCGTGATCCCGAGCATCGGCGGTTTGATCGTGGGTCTGATGGCGCGCCATGGCAGTGCCGCCATTCGTGGTCACGGCATACCTGAAGTGATGGAGAACATTCTGCACGGGCGCAGCCGCATTCCCCTGCGCATGCTGTTCCTGAAACCGCTCTCCGCGGCCGTCGCCATCGGCACGGGCGGCCCGTTCGGCGCGGAAGGACCCATCATTGCCACCGGCGGCGCGCTGGGATCGCTCGTAGGGCAGGGCATGCGCATCACCGCGGACGAGCGCAAGACACTCCTCGCCGCGGGTGCGGCCGGCGGCATGGCGGCCACGTTCGGCAGCCCGGTTGCGTCCGTGCTGCTCGCCGTCGAGCTGCTGCTGTTCGAATACCGCGCCCGCTCCATCATCCCCGTGGCACTGGCCGCCAGCGCGGCGACGGCCGTGCGCATGATGACGTTGGGAACCGCGCCTGCGTTTGGCATCCCGGGTATCCCGCAGCCATCGGGTGCGGCTTTGGCCGGCTATACGCTGCTGGGCATGTTCGTCGGTCTGGTGGCGGTGCTGATCTCGCGGGCCGTCTACTGGCTGGAAGATGCCTTCGAGCGATTGCCCGTGCACTGGATGTGGTGGCCGGCGATCGGCGCGCTCGCGGTCGGCCTCATCGGCATGTGGGAGCCGCGCACACTCGGCATCGGCTACGAGTACATCGAGCAAATCGCGGCCGGCGACATTGCCGGCATCGCGCTGCTCACCTTCGTCGTGCTCAAGTTTCTGTCGTGGTCGATCTACCTGGGCAGCGGTACGTCGGGCGGGACGCTGGCGCCGCTGTTCATGATCGGGGGTGGCGTGGGCGGACTCGCCGGCGCGACCGTCCAGCGCCTGGTGCCGGCGGCTGGCTTCCACGTAACCACGGCTGCGGTGGTCGGCATGGCCGCGATGTTCGCGGGTGCATCACACGCGCTGCTGGCTTCCGTCGTGTTCGCGTTCGAGGTGACCCGGCAGCCAATGGGTCTGCTGCCGCTGCTGGCCGGATGCAGTGCCGCGTATCTGGTGTCACTCCTGCTTGCGCCGCACTCCATCATGACCGAACGGCTGGCGCGGCGCGGCCGGGCCGTACGCACGGAATACGCGGTTGACTACTTATCGCAGGTCCTGGTGAGCGATGTCGCGCTGAAGACCGTGGTCACCGTGCGCGCGCAGCAAACGTTGCGCGAGGTGCGCGCATGGTTGGAGACAGGTGGCGCGACCGCATCGCACCAGGGATTTCCCGTCGTCGATGAGCAGGGCCACCTCGCGGGAGTCGTCACGCGCCGCGATCTCACGGACGCCAGGCATGATCCGGCGATGATGATTGCGAAGCTGGTGCGGCGACAGCCGGCCGTTGTCTTCGAGGACAACACCCTGCGCGAGGCTGCCGACCACATGGTACGTGAGGGGGTCGGACGCCTCCCGGTGGTGACCCGCGCGGATCCGCGCCGCGTGATCGGGATCATTTCACGCAGCGACCTGCTGGCCGCGCATCAGCCCCGTCTGCAGGCAGCCGGTGAGCTGGAGCCGGGGATCGCCGAACGCATGCGCAACCGTGCCGGCTAGCAGGTGACGCGCTGCGGTAGCGCAGCGCGTCAGTCCGGATCGCGCGGCGGATGCACGGGCATCGCCGGCCGCTTGAGCTCCACGGGTTTCCAATCCGCCAGCGCTTTCAGGGCGACGTCGATGGCGCGCTCCAGCTGCGGATCACGTCCCGCCACCGCATCAGCCTGGGTGATCGGCACGTCGACGTCCGGCTCGACGCCATAATTCTCGATGTCCCAGGTGCCGCGCCGTGAATTGTACGACGCGCGATTCGGTATCGTCACGCGTCCGCCATCGATCAGCGGCTGATAGTAGAGGGCGCCGCCAATACCACCGCCACCCGTGCGTCGCCCCACGATCGTGCCTACGCGGCGCTCCTTGAACATGTGCGCGAACGTCTCGGCCGCGGAGTAATTGCCCTCGTGGATGAGCAGCACCTTCGGTCCGTCGAGGTAGTGTTGTGGGACTGTGAAGCCGCTCCCGTAGCGATACATGTAGCGATACCACGGTGTCCGCTCGAGGGCCTGCACGGCCGCATCCGGCGTCACGCCACCGCCATTCCAACGCTCGTCGATGATCAGACCTCGCGTATCGCCGAGTGAATTGAGCACGCGGAACAGCTCGGACACGCCGCCTGGGTTCCACCCGTCGACGTGAACGTATGCGAGACGGCCATTCGAGCGGCGCTCCACCGCACGCCGATTGGCTTCCGCCCAGTTCGCGCGCCGCAAAGCATTCTCGCCCGT
>CBJLQC010000523.1:0-2388 GCA_966424955.1 uncultured bacterium
AAGATGTACTGCGCGCTAAGTGACAGGAACGCCACCGATGCCAGCGCGGCCACGCAACTCTGCAAACGGCCGAAGCCGAGAGCCCGCGCGAACACATAGGTTGCGGGCGGCAGCAGCGCCGGGGCGAGCACCGCGACCAGCTTGTCCGCCACCTCCAGCGGAAGGACCGCGGCCAGGGCGGCAATCAGCAGTGCCGGCAGCGGGAAGTAGAAGTAAAACGATGGATAGCCGGCGAACCACTGGTGCGACCAGTCGAGCAGTCGGCCGCTGGGCAGTGACACATCGATCAAGTATTGCAACGCTACGAGATGGCCGCCCAGGTCCGAGCGCGGTGGGGCGCCGCGTCGCAGAGCGTCGTCGGGCTGACCCAGCCAAATGACGTAGAGCATGGCGACGGCGATGCTGCCGTATGCAAAAAGGCGTTCAGCTTTGCCGCGCTCCACGTTTCGTAGCCGTTGCGCGATCGATGTCCCCAGCCCCGTCACACCGCTACCTTTCCGTCATGTTGGGGGATGCCGAAACCCCGAAGATTGCGAATTCGAGTCGAAGATAACGGCGCAATGGCCAAGGGGTGAGTACCAGATAGGGCTGCGCTAGCCGCGTCGCCGGATACGGCAGCTTGCCGCAGAGGTCGGGATAGTTGACCAGCATCACACCGCCCGTTCGCACGCGCGCGGCGCTTGCGCAAGGGACGGCGCGTGTGGGTGGCGCGTCGTGGCCGCGCACGAGGGCGTGATGACGAATGAAGCCCGCCTCGTCCGCCTGCTGCCTGGCATCGGTGGTTGCTGTGGTTACGATCACGCTGTCGAGCGGTTTGGTCCCGATCATGGCTTCCGTCAGCTGCCCATGGATGCGGCGAAAGGCGGTTTCGCGCCGCGCAATGTTGAACGCGGCGGCCGCCCCGATCAGCACGACGAGGATGGCGGCTCCCCGAGCCAGGCGCCGCGTGAGTGGCCGGGCCTCGTCGAGGGTCGACAATGCACGCGCGAACAGGAGCGCGGACCCGAGAAAGAAAGGCAGCGCATAGAAGGGCGTGAACCAACGCAGCGGCGCGTAGATCAAGGCGCCCAGAATTCCCAGGGCCAGCGCGCCTGCCAATGCACGCCGCATCCGACGCCACGCCATCGCGTCGCGCGCGGCGACTACGATCGCCATCACGATGATCCCCACGAACAGCGCGTTTGCAGTGACGCGTCCTGCGCCGATCGGCCGCGGGTCGTACCCGCGCGTGTACGGCAGGAAATTGATCCAGAGCTTATGAATGAAGCCGCCTACCGAAATGCTGTCGGTCGAATACGACCGTGCGTAGGCATCAGGCGCAGCACGCGCGACCGACGTAACGATGAGTATGCCTAGCAGCAGTACAACGCCGGCCGCTCCGGCAGTCACCACAAGGTTGCGTGGGGTGGCCGCGGGCTTGCGAAAGCCGTCGTCCCAGCAGCACGCGACTGCCAGCGGTACCGCCACGAGGGGGGTGAGCAAGTCCTTCGCCAGGCCGATGCACAGGAACAACCCGAGCAGCAGGACAGCCTGCCGGGTCCATCGTCTTGTCTGCTGATAAGTCAGCGCGACGATTAGCGCGCTACAGAGGATGATGAGGGCGAGTGGCTCGCTGATCGGGCGCAGCCATGCATGAACGGCCGGCATCGCCACGACCATTAGCAACGCGGCCAGCCCAGCAGCCGCCTGCGAATTCCCCAGTTTGAGGAAGAGCGTCCAGGCCGCGGTAATAGCCATCGCCATGAACGCAAAGGTCATCACATTCCACAGAACGGGGTGCTCACCCGCCAGCCTCCAGGTAATGGCGAGTTGCAGGTTGGCGAGATACGAGCTGCGGCCGTGCGAGCGATAGAACTCGGTGACGTTGACGAAGCTCTGCCAGAACGAATCGCCGGCGCGTAGCCGGTTCAAGAACTCCGAGTAATCAACGACCGGAAAGGGCACGCTCACCCATGGCGAGTAGATCGCGAGGGCCAGCAACAGCCATCCGAGCAAATACGGGGCGCCGGCGCGGAGGCTCACCTGATTAGTTGCGGTGCCGCCAGCTCAGAATGCTCAGCAAATTCGAGAAGTCGTCCGTCCACACCCCGACATGCGCGGACTCGGCGAGCGGCCGCCAATTCGAATCATGGGCCGCGGCTCCCAGGTCCGCGTCGGTGCGCGCGAGCACAAGCCAGGCGGAAGGCTGCGTGTATTGTTTATGCCGGTCGATCGCGGGACTGTAGCGCTGGTAGCGGCCGGCCAGCTGCAAGTCGCGCGCAAGACGCGCGAAGACCGGCTGAGGATCAAGGTAACGATTGCTGATGTGTACAATGACCACGCCCCCCGGCGCGAGGTTGTCCAGGTATAGCGCGACCGCCTCACGACGCAGGAGGGGGACCGGTATCG
>CBJLQC010000524.1:0-2373 GCA_966424955.1 uncultured bacterium
ACCACGGATTCGGCGGACTACGGCTGGGGCAAGGGCAAGGAACGGCCGGTCTATCCGTGCACGGGCAAGCCGCAGGGCCTGTTCACCGGGAAGAACCGCGCAAACGGGTACGCGTCCACCGCGGGCAAGTACGCGGCGACGTTCGCGCTCGCGTCCCGCGCGTACGCGAAGTCCGACTCCGCGTTCGCCAGGCGCCTGCGCGAGCGGGCGCTCGCGGCATACGCGTTAGGCGTGAAGTATCCGGGTAACTGCCAGACCGCGCCGGGTCGGTCGCCCTACTTCTACGAGGAAGAAAACTGGGTGGACGACATGGAGCTCGGCGCCGCGGAGCTCTTTGCGCTCACCCGCGAGCCGCGATTCCTGCGCGACGCGCTCGCGTACGCGGCGAAGGAGCCGGTGACGCCCTGGATGGGTGCCGATACGGCACGTCATTACGAGTGGTATCCGTGGATCAACCATGGGCACGACGCGATCTGGCGCGTCGGCGATCAGTCGGCAAAGCGCCTCATGGCGAGCTACTACCGACAGGGTCTCGAGCGCGTGGCCGCGCGGGCGAAGACCAACGGCTTTCGCGTGGGCATCCCGTTCATCTGGTGCTCGAACAACCTGATGTCCGCGTACGCGACGCAGGCATTCCTGTATCGGCGGATGACGGGCGATGAGCGGTTCCGCGAATACGAGATGGCCGCGCTCGACTGGCTGTTCGGCGCGAATCCGTGGGGGACGTCGATGGTGATCGGCCTGCCGTGGTCGGGGACATGGCCGCACGATCCGCACTCGGTGATGGCGAAGCAGATCGGCGTGGAAACGCAGTTGGGCGGCCTCGTGGATGGGCCCGTGTATCGGTCGATCTACGGCAGCCTGCGCGGCATCCATCTGTTCGACGGTGACGAGTACGCGCCGTTCAACACGGGGTTCATAGTCTACCACGACGACATGGGCGACTACTCGACGAACGAGCCGATCATGGACGGTACGGCGATGCTCACGTACGTGTTGGCTGGCCTGGCTCGCTAGCTGTGTGCTGCGAGCCCCGCCGCGCGATGACCTCGACTCGATATTACGGAAGCTTCTCGAACGACGTGACCTTATACACGATCTCGTCGCCCGTAATCGACGTCACCGGGTCGATGTTGATCGAGACCGGGTAGCCGAGCGTCGCGTCGTACGTGATGCGGACATCCTGGGGATCGATCGCCAACCCCTGACCGATCAGCACCAGCAACCCATCGACCGACTTTGCCCCATCCTTCCGCCCGCCGGTCACCGGCGCCAGCGTCACCGCATCGACCACTTCCTCGATGGTTTCATTGGAGTTGTCGATGCGCCGAACCGTCACGCGCGTCGGGCGCTGCATGTCGACCGAGCACTCGCAGGTCTGCTGATACACGATCCGGTAATGGGACGGCGCCGCGGCTTGCCACTTCTTGAGCGCTATGTCGTATTCCTGCTCGGTGACACCGTTGCCGTTATTGTTGCTGCCGCCCACACCAAGCGGCGCAGTGTCCCCACAGGCGGCAACCACAAGAACAACCGCCGCGCTGACCGAAGCGCGGCAAAACAAAGCTCGCATAGATCTCCCAATTTCCGAGTTCGACATCCTTATTAGGATGTGTCGATGCGCAGCCTATGACCAGCCTTCCCAACCCCACAACGCTGGCGTCCGTCACCTCGACCCTTGGTGAAAGGGACGAATCGTCGCGATTTCGCGGGACATGGGCCTGGCACGCCCTGCGGTGGGTCGGAATATGGGGCGTCGCGTGCTCCATCTTCGTGTCACAGAACGCGCTGCGATACATCATGCGCGGCCAGCCGGTCGACTGGTTCAACGCGCTCTGGACCGAGGTTCTGTACTGGGTTCCGTGGCTGGCCCTGACGCCGGTCCTGCTCTGGACCGCCCGCAACAAACCGCTCGGGTCCGGTGCGACGCGCTCGCACATCCCATGGCACCTCGGCGTCATGGTGGCGATCTCGCTCGTGCAGGTGCCGGCCGCCGACGCGCTGCAGTACTTCGCGGGCGTTTACCACGGGATCTTCACGGCGCCTGACAGCTCTGCACGCGCGATGGACGTCTTCCGGCGCAGCTTCCCCGCACTCGCGATCACCGCGTGGTGGAAGTACTGGGTGTTCATGGGGCTCTACTACGCGTTCGACTATCATCGCCGCTTCCGCGAACGCGAGATCGTCACGGCCCAGCTCGAGACGCAGCTCGCGACCGCGCATCTGCAGGCGCTCAGGATGCAGCTGCACCCGCACTTCCTGTTCAACGCGCTGCACTCCGCGGCCATGCTGACGATGATGGATCCGGACGCAGCGCATCGCGTGCTGCGCGACACGTTCGGCCACGCGGAGTTTCGTGGCCTGCAGGCCGGC
>CBJLQC010000525.1:0-2362 GCA_966424955.1 uncultured bacterium
GCCAGCATCATGGCCAGCCCGAGAAATTTGCCGAAAAGGATGGACCACTCCGGTACCGACGTCGCATCCAGATTTTCGCTCAGCTGCGCGTCGCGCTCCCGCCAGACCAGCTCACCGGCGAAGAACACGATGAGCAAGGGGACCATCACCCGGTAGTCGGAGGCATACTCGATCGGCGCGGTGAGATACTTGGTCAGGATGTAGCCGGTGCGCGGGATCATCGAGATCCCCCACATCTCCGATTGCACCACCGTGACCAGTACGAGCAGTAACGGGAAGGCGAGCAGAAGGAACAGGCCCGCCGGGCTCTTCGCGAGCATCCCGAACGATGATGAGCCGATCGCGAGCGCCTGGCGCAATTGCGTTGCGAGATCAAACGTCTGGCGCGCCCGCGGCACCGCAACGGCGACTCCTCCTGGGGTCGTGATATCCGGCAGGCGTTTTCTTCTCGCGAAGCGTGCCGCGAGCCGGCGTAGCGGATCCGCTACCGCGCGATGAGCGAGGCGGAAACGCCGGTGCACGACGAGCAGCGTCGCGGTCGCGATGGTGATCCAGAGCAGCCGGTTCCAGAGCATCGCACCTTCGAGTGTGAACATACGCACGTTCTTCTCGACGATGGTCCACTCCGACATCATCTCGTTCATGATGGCAATCAACCCGATCGGGTCGAGCAATCTGGCCACCGCGGGCTGCCCCAGCGCGAAAAAGACGATGAAGGGGACGGGAACCGTGAAGAAAACGAGCAGCAGGCTGCCGAAATAGCTCGCCATGCTACGGCCGCTGATCAGCGCAATGGAGAACTGGAACGTCGTCGCAATGAATGAGTTCGGCAGGGCAATGAACGCGTAGGCGGCCAGGTATGCGGCCGGCCGGAATGGCCCGATGATTTCCGGCGCGACACCGCCCGCGTAAATGGCGAGGAGACTCCCGATTTGCACGCCCAGCAACACGAACGCATTGAGCGCCAAAGCGGCCAGGAACCGGCCGCCCAGGTAGTCGGTCTTGCTGACCGGCAGCGTGTAAGTCAGCGGATGCATGCCGGTTTGCACATCACGCGCGGCTGCGTCGCCGGCCAGTGCCGATGCAACCAACAGCCAGATCAGACAACTGAACACCGTGACACTCGCGATGATGAACGGCGAATTGAGCACGAAGTCCTGCGGCAGGGTGACCGGCAGGATGCCGACCCGCGTGTTCTCATAAGCGAACACCACGAGGA
Organism: uncultured bacterium; assembly: GCA_966424955.1. Classification (GTDB taxonomy): domain Bacteria; phylum Gemmatimonadota; class Gemmatimonadetes; order Longimicrobiales; family RSA9; genus CBJLQC01. The sequence goes on from CBJLQC010000525.1 coordinate 1,220, forward strand.
CAACCAGCGCCAGCCACGGCCAGGGCCGGCGTAACTGGTAGGCCAGCTCGAAGCGAAAGATCTCGCGCAGCTTCATCAGATCGCCGCCGCCTGCGCGCGCCGGCCGATCTGGCCCGACATGCTGCTGAAATACACGTCCTCGAGGTCCGGCTCGACCAACTCGAAGGCAGATCCGGGCGACGTCTCGCTGTAGACACGCGCGACCGTTTGTCCGGCCAGCAGCTTGGTGGAGATGACCGCCTGCTGCTGCTCCAATTCAGGCAGCTCGGCCTTGGCAACGATCCGCCGCCATATCCGGCCGCGCAGCTCCGCCATCGCGCGTAGCGGCTCGGCCTCGAGCAGGATTTCTCCGCGATCGATGATGGCCATGCGCGTGCACAGCTCGCTCACATCGTCGACAATATGCGTGGAGAGCAGCACGACGCTGCTCTCGCCCAGCTCCGCGAGCAGATTCAGGAAGCGCACGCGCTCCGCCGGGTCGAGGCCGGCCGTCGGCTCATCCACGACCAGGAGCCGGGGATTGCCCAGCAGCGCAATGGCGACGCCGAAACGCTGCTTCATGCCTCCCGAATAACCACCCAGCTTCTGCTTGCGCACATCCCACAGGTTCACCTGCTGCAGCAGCGCGGCGACCGTATCCCTGCGCTCGCCGCGGTGCGCGATGCCTTTCAGCAGCGCGAAATGGTCGAGCAGATCCTCCGCCGTCACCTTCGGATAAACACCGAACTCCTGCGGCAGATAGCCCAGCGTCCTGCGCACTTCATCCTTCTGGTTGACGACGTCGACGTCGCCCAGCCGGATCGTGCCCTCGTCCGGCTCCTGCAGCGTCGCCAGCATCCGCATGAGCGTCGATTTGCCCGCGCCGTTGGGACCCAGCAGCCCGAACATGCCGGCCGGTATCGTGAGGGTCACGTGCTTCAGTGCCTGCACGCCGTTGGGGTAGGTTTTGGATACGCGGTCGATGTGCAATTCCATGGGTGATCTCGGCGTTCGTCATAGCAAAGTACTTTATACGATAAAGATGATGCACCTTTTTCGCAAGAGAGGCTCCCCGTTCGACGCCGCCGCAGCCACGCCGTGACTCCACGCGCACCACCATGGGCGCCCGCTCGTCCCGCGGCACCGGCTTTCATCCCGGGGTGA
>CBJLQC010000526.1:0-2361 GCA_966424955.1 uncultured bacterium
CCGCGCCGGCCCAGGACGCCTTGCGCGCCGGTTCGTGCTTTTCGATCACGGTTACCTGCGTGCCGCGCTGGGCCAATCGCCAGGCGATGGAGCAGCCGATCAGACCGCCGCCGATGACGATGACGCGATCAGCGTTCATCATCTGCGAGGTACTGCCGCGACAGCTCGACGTAGTGACGCGCGCTGTCGCGTACCCATTCCGCTGCTTCGCCGGTGAGCTGTTTCCGGATCTGCGCAGGAGCGCCCGCCACGAGCGTGCGCGGCGGCACGACCATGCCGGTGGGCACGACACTCAAGGCAGCTACCAGCGCTTCCTCGCCGATTACGCAGCCGTGCAGCAGCACCGCGTTCATACCGATGAGCGCGCCTCGTTCGATCGCGCAGCTTTCGAACACGGCACCATGACCTACCGTCACCTCGTCACCCACGATCGTGGCGCCGCGTGCGCTGACATGAAGCACACAATTGTCCTGGATGCTGGAACGCGTACCCACGCGGATGCCATGGTCCGGATGGTCGCCGCGCAACACGGCGCCAAACCAGATGCTCGATTCCGCGCCGACCTCGACGTCGCCGATCAGCACCGCGGTTGGTGCCACGAACGCCGTGGGATGGACACGGGGCGTTTTGCCGTTGAATGCAATGAGATGCGCCATCTGGTCGCTATTTCTCCGCGAGAATGCCGGCAAAACGTGCCGCATCGATGTTGCCGCCCGTGATGACGACCACCGTGGTGCCGTCCAGTTCCACAGCGCCCTCGACGATCGCGGCCGCAGCGACGGCGGCGGCGCCTTCCGCGATGACGCCGTGGCCGAACAGCGTGCGGATGGCGCCTGCGATGGCCGCCTCGGAGACCAGCACCATTTCGTCTACCACGGCGTGCGCGCGTGCGTAACTCGCTTCATCGACCTGCCCGGCCAAACCGTCCGCGAGCGTGGGCACAACCGGGGAATCTACCGGCCGGCCGGCCCGGAAAGCGTCATACATGGCAGCGGTCTGGGTGCTCTGCACGCCGATGATGCGTACGACCGGATTTGTGGCCTTGATGGCGATGCCGATACCGGCGACCAGGCCGCCGCCGCCTACCGGCACGATGACATTTCGCACATCGGGCAGGTCTTCCAGGATTTCTAAACCCACCGTGCCCTGGCCGGCCACCACCGCGCGGTCCGCGAAGGCGTGCACGAACGTCGCGCCGGCAGCCGCGGCGAATTCGTGAGCCGCGACCTCCGCATCATCGTAATTCGCGGAATCGGTGTTGAGCGTGGCACCGTATGCCAGGATGCCCTGCCTCTTGGTTTCCGGAGCGTCCCTCGGAACATAGATCGTGGCGCGCGCGCCCACCTCACGCGCGGCCAGGGCGACGGCGAGCCCGTGGTTGCCGGCGGACGCGGTGACCAGGCCGCGCGCCCGCGCTCCGGGATCCAGGGACGCGATGGCGTTGTAGGCGCCGCGCAGCTTGAACGAGCGCGTGCGTTGCCAGGCCTCCAGTTTCAGATGAACGTCCTGGCCGGCGACTTCGGCGAGCACGGGCGAGCGCTCGAGCGGAGTGTGCCGCGCGACACCCGTGATGCGGCGACGTGCCTGATAGATCTCGCTCAGCGTGGGGCCCAATTGCTCGGCCAGCCCGCGCTGCATCGATTCCACTTCGATCATCTCAGGCTTTCTCGGAAATCTCCTGCGCCGCCGACGCAGCCGGGTCCGCGCGCCGCAGCCGGGCGCGCACTACCTGGGTTTCCGTGGCATCCAGTACATCGATGATGATGCCTTCGCGCGCCAGTGTCTCACCTGGATCCGGCACGCGGCCCAGCTCCTCGAGCAGGTAGCCGTTGAGGGAACGATGCTCGAGCTGCGGAAACGCGGTATCGAAGAAATGGTTGATCTCGCGCAGATCCGCATCGCCTTGCGCGACGATCTCGGTGCGTGAAACCCGGGTGATCAGATCTTCCGCGACGTCCTTTTCGTCGACGATCTCGCCGACCAGTTCTTCCAGCACATCCTCCAGCGTCACGACGCCATCGGTTCCACCGTACTCATCCACGACGAGCGCGAGATGTACGCGGCGCGTCTGGAACTCGCGCAGCAGGCGAGTGACCGAAATGGATCCGGGTACAACCAGCGGCTCGCGCGCCAGCGCCCGCAGCGTCTGTTCATGCTGCCCGCGCACCAGCGCCTGGTAGACGTCGTCGCGATAAACAATGCCGCTGATGTCGTCGATGCTTTCGCCGTAGACGGGCACGCGGGTGTGGCGGAAGCTGTCCAGCTCCTGCGCCACTTGGGCGAGCGTCAGCGAATCTTCCAGCGCGAAGATGTCCACGCGCGGCGTCATGATGTTCCAGGCCTTGGTGTCGTCCAGGCGGA
>CBJLQC010000527.1:0-2354 GCA_966424955.1 uncultured bacterium
GCGATGGACGGCGCTGAAGAAACGAACCGCCGCGTCGGTGTGCGGCCCAGGCCATATGAACTCGAGCGCCACGGACGCGTCCACCACGTACCGCTCCGGCCGGCTATCGCGCGTCATGATCCCCGTATTTGCGGTACATCCGCTCGCGGAACTCCTGGGCACGCCGGAGCCAGTCGCTGCGCTCCCGCTCCTCGCGCGCGGCGTTTTCGATCAGCTCGCGCACCGCCTGCTCGGCCGATTTGCCGTCTGCCTTTGCGCGCTCCTTGAACCGGCGCATGAGCTCGTCATCGATGCTGCGGACCACGATCTGAGCCATGAGACCTCCTGTGATATCAAAATGATATCATCCTGCCGAGCCGGCCAGCAACGCAGGAGAACCAATTGATTTCACCGCGAAGCCGCGAAGAGCGCGAAGGTGCGGGTGGAGTCCGGCGCGCGAACACCGCCGCTCAACTAAAAAAATGAATTTTAATTTGGGGAGGCGGGAGTCGGGCGCGGCTGAAAACTTCGCGTGCTTCGCGTCTTCGCGGTGAAACTCGAGGCAAGTGACCAAGGTCACAACTAAGAGCGCCAGTTTGCCTCACACCGCGCACTGAACCATATTTAGCGCGGCCATTACGCGGCAGACTGCATTCGGGTCACCAGCCACGCCGCGCGTCCCGGCCATTCAAAGTCCCGACGACCACCAATTCGGTCATCTCCGCTGGAGGAGTCCCCATGCGACGCAGCTTTGCCGCGTTCATCGCCCTGTTTGCCACGGCGTTGCCCGTCAGCGCACAGACGCAGGGCTATTACCGTCAGCCCGCGATTCACGGCAACACGATCGTCTTCGTGGCCGAGGGCGATCTGTGGAGGACGGACGCGAACGGCGGCGTCGCCAGCAGACTCACGACCAACCCGGCGCTGGAGAGCGACCCGCACATCTCGCCGGACGGGCAGACCATCGCGTTCACCGGCCGCTTCGATGGCGTGGGCGACGTCTACACCATGCCCATCACGGGCGGCACGCCGCGGCGGCATTCCTGGGACGCGGGCGCGCAGGCGCAGGGGTGGACGCCGGACGGCCGGATCATCTACACGACGCTGCGCTACTCGACGCTGCCCAACGCGCAGCTGCTCGTGGTCGATCCGCGCTCGAACGAGCGATCGCTGATTCCGCTGGCGCAGGCGTATGACGGCTCCTGGAATGGCGACGACCTGTATTTCACCCGTTTGCGGCCGCAGGGCTCGCAGACGAAGCGGTACAAGGGCGGGACGGCGCAGAACATCTGGAAGGCTGCGGGCGTGGGCGCGGGCGCGGGGGTGGGCGCGGGGTTACGTGCGGGCGCGGGTCCCGAGCGCGGGCGCGGGGCGCGGGAAGAAGCGGTTCCGCTTACCAGTGATTATACCGGTACTTCGCGTTCGCCCAAGTTCTACGCGGGGCGCGTTTACTTCGTCTCGGATCGGGACGGCGTCATGAACGTGTGGTCGATGGACGAGAACGGGAAGAATCTCGTCCAGCACACGTTCCACAAAGACTACGACGTGCGGGACTTCTCGGTGCAGGGCGGCAGGCTCGCGTACCAGCAGGGCGCCGACCTCTGGGTGCTCGACGTCCCGGCGCCCGGTCCCGCACCGGTGGCCAAGGCGTCGGGGGAGCCGCGCAAGCTCAGCGTCCTCATCGCCAGCGACCACGAGCAGATGCGCGAACGTTGGGTGAAACGACCAATAGACTTTCTGAGTGATTGGCATGTAGATAAAACGGGTGACCGGGTGGCCCTGATCGCGCGAGGTGTGGCGTTCGTGGCGCCGGTGAGCAGCGGGCGGTTCATCCAGATCCCCAACAAGGGTGGCGTGCGGTTCCGCGAAGCCAGGTTCGGCGCGGATGGCAAAAGCCTGAGCGTGCTGAGCGATCTCAGCGGCGAAATCGAGCTGTGGCAGGTCCCGTTGGATGGGACCGGCCGTGCCACGCAATTGACCAGTGACGCCAAAATCCTGCGCTGGGACATCATTCCCTCGCCGGATGGCAGGCTGCTCGCGCATCACGACAAGAACCACAAGCTCTACGTCTACGATACGGTGGCGAAGCGCAACAAGGAGATCGGCACCAGCCGCTTCGGCTACTCGTCGATCCGGTGGTCGCACGATGGCAAGGTGCTGTCGTACGTGGCAGGCGCGCCCAACCAGAACCAGGTGATTCATCTGTACGACGTCGCCAGCGGCAGTACGCGCGCGGTGACCGGCGACCGCTACGACTCGTACGATGCGGCGTTCAGCCCGGATGGCGCGTGGATGTATTTCCTGAGCGACCGCACCTTCAACTCGAGCGTGCAGGGCCCGTGGGGGGGCCGGCAGCCCGAGCCGCACTTCACCAA
>CBJLQC010000528.1:0-2328 GCA_966424955.1 uncultured bacterium
GGCGTTTGCCGGCCCGGCGGCCCAGCTCGCGCTCCTCGAAGAACCGCCACAGCTGCCGGACGATGGCGCGCTGGTGCTCGTTCATGTCCTGAATCCGTTCGGCATGGCATGGTTGAGGCGCGCCAACGAGAACAACGTCGATCTCAACCGCAATTTTCTGGAGGATGGCGAGGCGTGGTCCGGCGCGCCGGAAATCTATGCGCGCATCGATCGCGTGCTCAATCCGCGCAGCGCGCCCTCGCGCGACTTCTTCTATCTGCGGGCGCTCTTGCAGACCCTGCGCCATGGCTTCGGACCGCTCAAGCAGGCGGTCGCCCAGGGACAGTACGAATTCCCGCGCGGATTGTTCTTCGGCGGACAGCGGCTGGAACAGGGCCCGCAGTGCTATCTGGCCTGGCTCGCCCGACGTCTTACAAACGTGCGTTATGTTTTCGCGCTCGACGTGCATACCGGACTGGGACCGTGGGCCGAGGATACGCTGCTCCTCGAAGCGGGCGCCGGGGCGACTCCGAAAGCCGAGCTGGATCATGCACTCGGTCGCGAGCTGATCGACGTAACAGCCGATCCTCAGGTGGCGTACCGAATCCGCGGCGGCATGGGTGCCCGGCTGCCACGAATCCTGCAAGACGTCGCCTTCGATTTCGTGCTGCAGGAGCTGGGCACGTATCCCCCGCTCACGGTGTTCCATGCGCTGCGCGAGGAAAACCGCTGGCACTACTACGGTGCCGGCGGACTCGACCACCCCGCAAAAAAGCGGCTGCTGGAATGCCTGTGCCCCGCCGCGCCCGCCTGGCGCAATGCCGCGATAGCGCGCGGACTCGGCATTGCGCGCGCCGCCGCGGCGCTGCTCGGCGCGCGCAATGCCATTTGACTGATCCGGACGCCGCCCGCTGGCGCGCACGCCTTGCATCCGTGCCCCTTCATGCGAAAATGTGAATTACTTCCGGCGCTTCCCGTGCCTGTCTCGCGTAGCCGGTGAATTACTTCACAGGCATCAAGCGACGCGTTGGATTAAGCTCGTTGGCGCTTGCGGGTGTCGAGTCAGGTGCGTTCCGCGATGACAGGCGGCGGAGGAATGAAAAGATGAATGCAGAACCGGTCAACCCAGCGGAATCGCAAGCGCCCATGCAGTTTACGGACAGCGTCAGTTGCCGCCGCTGGATCGAAACGCTGCCGCTCACCAACGTTCCACAATCCCAGCGTCTGATCACCGCGCAGCTTGCCGCGTTTCGCCATGCCCCGTGCCCCGCGACCGAGCGGCTCCGCATCCTGGAAACGCTGGCTGAATCGATCGCCTTTGTGCAGGGCGAATCGGCGAACTGCTATGCCGGCAAGTCGATCCCGCTCGACCCGAGCGAAACCGATACGTGGGCGCAGGTCCTCGAACTTTGGCAGGAGTTGAGCGCCAACTACGAGCAATGCCTCAAGGCCTACCGCGACGGCGACCTCGATATTGCGCCGCACGCGCCGCTCGTCACGATGCGATCGCTCTCCGGCATCGGCCGGCGCATGATCGAGCATTACCGCGTCTACCGGCAGATTCCCGAATCGCTGTGGCGGTCGCTGAACGAACTTTATGCCTTCGCGGAACAACACGGCTTCGCCCGCATCCGGCCGCAGGACATTTTGATGCAGCAGGCGAACGAGTGCAGTTGTTTCGACACGTACATTCAGGTGCTGCTCGTCCACCTCGCGAATCCCTATGCGCTTTCCGTGCGGCAGCTCGCATACGTCCAGAGCTGGTCCGAAAAGTGGGCGACGCTGGTCGGTCTGGGATTGCAGGCGCCGCCCGCGACGACGATCCCCGCGCTTGCGATAGACCTGAACGGCGGCGCCGGCGCCGTGTTCGCGAACGAAATCCAGGCCGGCTCCAATATCCGGTATCTCGACCTGGAGCAGCTCTCGAAGACCTTGCGCCAGACCATCACGCTGCTCAAACAGGGGCAGACGCCGGCGCAATTGGGGCTGGGCGAGACGGCGCGCCAGCCGGGATGCGAAAACCTTCTGATGATGCTCTACGTCCAATGGTGCCGGGCGGGCACCGGACGCACTTCATAGTCGGTGTCAGCGGCGGGAATGAGCCCCGGAATTTTTTCCAGATCGACAATCGTGGTGACCACGCCGGTGAACACCAGGCGATCGTTGGCGTGGATCATATCTTTGGGCGTGGCCGGCGTAATGATTTCGCCTGCGCGGTCGATTTCGATCAGAAACAAGCCCTGCAAATGCCGCAATCCGGCGGCTTCGACGGTCTGACCGATCATGCGGCAGCCGGGCTGCACGAGCATCTCGACCAGGTACTCGCGCCGTCGCTCGCCGAATTGCTCG
>CBJLQC010000529.1:0-2312 GCA_966424955.1 uncultured bacterium
TGCCACACCTCATGGCTCGGCTGCGCGGGCTTGTGCGCAAGGAGGCGGTCGAGCCGATCGACGTACGACTGGTCGGTAATGATCAGGTGCTCGATGACTTGCGCGACGCTCCAGCCGCCCTCCGGCGGCTGCCAGCCGAGCTGCAGATAAGCGAGCGGACTCACCTCGCTGCGCAGCTCGGCGATGCTCGCGCGGATATCGCGCACGCGCTCGGCGAGCCACGGATTGTCGAGTTGCATTGCGTTCATGATCGTGGTTCCATAATACGTGGGCACGCGCCATGCAGCCGCGCGCAATTACCTTCAACCAAGGAGCAATATGCCACGCGGCGACAAGTCCTCCTACACCAGCAAGCAGAAGCGGCAGGCGGAGCACATCGAGGAAGGATACAAGGAGCGTGGTGTCTCCAGTGATGAAGCGGAGGCGCGCGCGTGGGCGACCGTGAACAAGTCGACGGGCGGCGGGAAGAAGTCGGGCTCGGGGCGCGGCAAGCGGACGAGCAAGAGCTCGAGCCGCAAAGGCGGGCGCAAGGGCGGCCGCAAGGCGGGCGCGCGCAAGAGCACCGCGAAACGTGGCTCCGCCCGCAAATCGACGGCACGCAAGTCAACGGCGCGCAAGTCATCCCGGAGCGGCGGCAGTAAGGCGGCGAAGCGGCGGGCGGGCGCGAAGGGCGGACGCAAGACGGCGCGCAAGCGGAGCAGCAGGTCGCGCTGAACATGAAGACAGTCAATCCTGCCACGGGCGAGGTGCTGCGCGTTTTCGATGAGCTCGGTGACGCCGAGCTGGAAGAACGCCTCGCCCGCGCCGAGGCCGCGGCCGCGGCCTACCGATACACATCGTTTGCCGAGCGCGCGGTGCACATGGTACGCGCAGCCGACATCCTGGAGCGGGAAAAGCGCGAGCTGGGCCGGCTCATGACGCTGGAGATGGGCAAGCCGATCGGATCGGCGATCGCGGAAGCCGAGAAGTGCGCGTGGGTGTGCCGCTACTATGCGGAGCACGCCGAAGCGCATTTGCGGGACGAGGACGTCGCGACCGATGCGGCGCGCAGCTACGTCGCCTATCAGCCGCTGGGCGTAGTACTCGCGGTCATGCCGTGGAATTTTCCGTTCTGGCAGGTCTTCCGTTTCGCGGCGCCCGCGCTGATGGCCGGCAACGTGGGGCTGCTCAAGCATGCGTCCAACGTGCCGCAATGCGCGCTGGCCATCGAGGACATTTTCCATCGCGCGGGCTTTCCGGAGGATACTTTCCAGACGCTGCTGATCGGCTCGGACCGGGTCGAAAGCATCATCACCGATGCGCGCGTGAAGGCGGTCACGCTCACCGGCAGCGAGCATGCCGGCCGCTCGGTCGCGAGCCAGGCCGGCCAGGCCATCAAGAAGACCGTGCTCGAGCTGGGCGGCAGCGATCCGTTCATCGTCATGCCGTCGGCCGATCTGGATGCGGCGGTGGCCACCGCGGTGAAGGCGCGCACCGTCAACACGGGCCAATCCTGCATTGCCGCGAAGCGCTTCATCATCGCGGCAGAAATCGCCGACGCGTTCGAGTCCAGGTTCGTGGCGGCCATGCAAGCGTTGCGCATCGGCGATCCCATGGACGAGGACACGCAGATCGGTCCGCTGGCGAGCGAGCAGATCCTGCAGGACCTGCACGACCAGGTGCAGCGCAGTATCCGGGCGGGCGCGCGGCTGCGGCTGGGCGGTAAACGGCTGGACCGCGACGGGTTCTACTACGCGCCCACCGTGCTCACCGGGATCCCGCACGATGCGCCGGCCTATCACGAGGAGCTGTTCGGGCCGGTTGCCTCCCTGTTCCGCGTGGCCGACATCCACGAAGCCATCGCTGTGGCCAATGCCACCAGCTTCGGGCTGGGCAGCGCGGCGTGGACCAACGATGCCTCCGAGCAGCAACAATTCATCACCGACCTGGAAGCCGGCTGTGTGTTCATCAACGGCATGGTGGCATCCGATCCGCGCCTGCCGTTCGGCGGCATCAAGCGATCGGGCTACGGCCGGGAGTTGGGCGTGTGGGGCATTCGCGAGTTCGTGAATGTCAAGACGGTGTGGATTGGAGCGGGCAGGAATGACGTGAAGGCTTCGGCGACCGAGTAGCGGTTGTTTTCACCGCGAAGCCGCGAAGAACGCGAAGAAACGGCTTCTTTACCGCGGAGAACGCGGACAAACGCGGAGCGGCTGCCGGCGCACGACTTCCCACGCAGTCAAATTCAAATTCGGATGTTGAATTGACGACGTGGGCACTCGCGAGCGAAGAGTCTCCGCGCTTTCCGCGTTCTCCGTGGTGAAAATGCCGTC
>CBJLQC010000530.1:0-2293 GCA_966424955.1 uncultured bacterium
CGAAGGCCGCGCCGTAAAGGCGCACGTCCGACGGCGCCAGGATGACCGTCACGCGAAAGCCGTGTTGCTGGGACAGTCGCTGCAGCGCCTGGAAGGTGGTCGCCAGCGCGGCCGTATTCGGATGGCTGCGCACATACGCCGGGCCGCGCGTCGCCGCGCGTATATCGAACGGATTGAACAGCCGGTAGCCCCAGCGCCGGGAATGATAGAGTGGATTGCGCAGCGGAACGCCGTCGACTTCCGTCGTGCCGTCCTGCGGCCCGCGCGCCCGCAACCGGAGCGACCCGCTGGCCAGCAGGTGCAGTACGCTGCCCGCGCGCAACGCGCGGGGCACTTCGGCCAGCGCGCTCAGCACATTGTCGGCTGACGTCTCGGTCGTTTCAGGGGGCGCACGCCGTTCGGCGTAGCTATTCTCGAGGTCGTTGCCCTCGTAGATCATCCAGAGCAGGTGTGCCGGACGCATCGAGTCCGCGTGTGCCGCCAGCATGTATGCGAGCAGCTGCACCTGCTGCCTGGGCCCGGTCGCCGACACCCCGAGGTTATAGACCTTTTCACCGATGCGTTGCTCGAGGACATCCGTCCAGATGGCACCTTCGTCCGTCGCGTACCCGAAAACGTAGGAGTCGCCGAGCGCGAAGATCCGGGCATCGGCCAGCGCGGCATCCTCGCGCAGGCCGTGGCGATTGATGGTGTAACCTACTTCACGGTATTCCAGCACGGAGTCGCGCAGCAACGGGGAGGCGAGCAGGCGATGCTCGTAATACTCGCCATAGGTGTGGCCCCGCAGGGACACGTCCGGCTTGTACAGGACGAACCCCTGGTTGGTCGGATGAAATACGCGCGGGTACAGCTCACCATGCCAGATCACCGGATCACTGGCGCGTTCATAAGAGACGTCCGCGACGGCGACGTCGTGCACCTTCCGGCTGCGCAGCATGGAATAAAGGAAATCGGCCGCCAGCAGCGACAGCAGGATGGAGAGCGATGCAACGCCCAGGTTGAGCAGCCGCAGGCGTCCGCCCTCACGGCGGCCCAGGCGGCCGCTCGACCACACAATCAGCACGGACAGCAAAAGTAACAACACGAGCGCATGGCGGGTGCCCAGCCGCCACGGGCCTACGGACAGACCCGGCACAAGGGCCAGGCCCAGGTAAGCAGCCAACGCGACGGTCGCAGCCGCGGCAAACCAACGTGATCTGCTGCTGCCCATGAGTGCCCGCTAGAAGATCGTGTAGATGAATGGCGCGAGCACGGATCCCTGCGCGAAGACCAGCAACGAGCCCACCAGCACGAGAATGATGATGATGGGCAGCAGCCACCATTTCTTGTTCTCGCGCATGTACAACCACATTTCCCTGGCAAGATTGATAGACGACATGCTTCCTCAGAATTGGCGTGTCAGATTGCCGCGCCGACGGTGTCCGTCGCGGATAGCCCAAAAACCCTGCTCGGTCTCGGCGTGCACGATCGGATTGCTGCCGAACGTCCGGCGCAGCACGCCGATCGGCAGCACGGCGAGGAAATAGACGAGTCCCATGAAAATGGGCGTTGTGATGCGCGATAACTGGAGCCCGAACGCCATCCACGCGCGATGCACGGGTCGCAAGGCGACCGGCCATGCGACGGCGAGTACGATCAGCACACCGGCGATGCCTGCGAAGACCGGCAGGAGCGACGCATGCCCGCGCCACCAGACGATGCCGGCCAGCGCAGCGAAAGCACCGCCCAGCACGAAACCGAATTTGCGCGCCTCAGCGCGGCTCAGTCGAGTTGGAACTCGGTTCTCCAATCGCGCGTCTCCTTCCACGCCGGCTGGCTGCTCTTGTCGAGGATAAACGGCCAGAGGACGAGGTGATCGAGGTCGGTCCGCATGAAACAGCGGTAAGCGTCTTCCGGTGTGCAGACGATCGGCTCGCCACGAACGTTGAATGAGGTGTTGACCAGTACGGCGCAGCCGGTGACGCGCTCGAATGCGCACAGCAGGTCGTAGTAATTCGGGTTGGTCGCGCGGTTCACGGTCTGCACGCGGGCTGAATAATCGACATGCGTCACGGCGGGAATGTCCGAACGCACCACGTTCAGCTGGTCAATGCCCCATTTCGAGCGATCCTGCTCCGACATCGGGATCTGCCGCTCCTGCTTCACCTGCGCGACCAGCAGCATGTACGGCGATTCGCGGTCCAGCTCGAAGTAATCGCTGACCTTTTCTTCGAGCACGGCCGGCGCGAACGGCCGGAAGCTCTCGCGGAACTTGATCTTCAGGTTCATCTGCGCCTGCATGCGTGCGCTGCGC
>CBJLQC010000531.1:0-2272 GCA_966424955.1 uncultured bacterium
CGTAGCCACGGGCGCCGGTGTGTTCCTCGCCCTGGCGCCTGCGGCCGTGCTCATCGCGCTGGTGGTCTGGGGCACGCTGCTCTATCTCACCGGCATCGTTTCCATTGCATCGATCGCCGCCGCCGCGGTGCTGCCCGTCGCCGTCTGGCTGCTGCGCGCGCCTTACATCGTCGTCGGGCTCGCGGTCGCGCTCTCCGCTTTCGTGATCTACGCGCATCGCTCCAACATCCGGCGACTCCTGCGCGGCGAGGAGCCCACCTTCAAGCGCAGGATGCTGGACTAGCATGAATGCCGCTGTAATCGGGGCCGGGAGCTGGGGTACCGCGCTCGCCAATCTGCTCGCGCTGAAGGGCAACACCGTCAGCATCTGGTCGTACGAAGCGGATGTCGCGGATGCCATCAACCGCACACACGAAAATCCCAAGTACATGCGTGGCATCACGCTGGAACGCAGCGTGCGCGCCACGACCGATCTGGGCGACGCGGTCACCGCCGCCGACGTCGTATTGAACGTCACGCCGTCGCAGCACGTACGCCGCGTGATGGCCGAGGCGGGCAGCCATTTCCGCGACGGCACGCTGGTCGTCAGTGCTTCCAAGGGTATCGAAACGTCATCGCTCAAAACGATGGCGGAAATACTCGAAGAGGTGCTGCCCGGCAGGAGCGGCGCGCACGCGTGCTTCCTCTCCGGACCGAGCTTCGCGCTGGAAGTCGCGCGCCGCATGCCGACCGCGGTGGCCATGGCCAGCCATCACGAAGAATCCGCGCTGCGCGCGCAGCAGCTTTTCCAGGCGCCGTTTTTCCGCGTCTATACCAACCCCGACGTAATCGGCGTAGAATTGGGCGGCGCGCTCAAGAACGTCATCGCGATTGCCGCCGGGATGGCCACGGGTCTGGAGCTGGGGCACAACGCGCTCGCCGCCCTCATCACGCGCGGGTTGGCCGAGATCGCGCGGCTGGGCATCGCGCGGGGCGCGAATCCGCTGACGTTTTCGGGGCTGGCCGGCATGGGTGATCTGATCCTCACCTGCACGGGCGAGCTGAGCCGCAATCGCAGCGTGGGCGTGGCCCTCGGCCAGGGCAAAAGCATCGAGGAGATTCTGGGCGGCATGTACATGGTCGCGGAAGGCGTCGAGACGACGCGCGCCGCGCATGCCCTCGCGCAACAGGCGGGCATCGAGATGCCGATCGTAGCCGAGATGCACGGCGTGCTGTTCGAGCGCCGCACGCCACGCGCGGCGCTGGAAAATCTCATGCTGCGCGGCCCGAAGCCGGAACAATGGAGCTGAGCACATCGATACCGGGATGTCGAAGGCTGAAATGGGCGAAAAGGAAACCAACGAAATCGAGCGACAGGACATCGCGACGGATGCGCCGCGGCCGGTAAGCGAACGGCCGGTCGCGCCCAAGGAGTATTACTCGATCAGTGAAGTGTGCGACCTGGTCGGCCTGCGCCCGCACGTGCTGCGTTACTGGGAGACGCAATTCCCGGTGCTCAATCCCTCCAAGAACCGCTCCGGCAACCGCGTTTATCAGCGCAAGGAAATCAAGGTCATCCTCTACGTGAAGCACTTGTTGTACGACGAGAAATACACGGTGGAAGGCGCCCGCCAGAAGCTCGAGCAGCTGCGCAAGGGCGGCGAGCTGCAGAATGAAACGCGCAAAGCGCTCGATCACCAGATGGTCGCGCTGCTGCGCGCGGAGATGAAATACCTCGCCGAGCTGCTGACGCCCGCCAAGGCTCCCCAGACCTGATGCGCATCCTGGTGACCAACGACGACGGCTATCTGGCCAACGGGATCCAGGTGCTGGCGGATGCCGCACGCCGTCTGGGCGAGGTGCACGTGGTCGCGCCGGATCGCGAGCAGAGCGCGACCAGCCATTCGCTCACGCTGCACTACCCGCTCCGCGCGCGGCGCATCTCCGAAGACGTGCAGGTGGTGGACGGCACGCCCACCGATTGCGTGGTGCTCGCGCTCGGTGAGCTGGTCCCGGAGAAACCGGACTTCGTGCTGTCGGGCGTCAACCACGGCGCCAACCTGGGCGACGACGTCCTCTATTCCGGCACCGTGGCGGCCGCCATGGAATCGTGCATACTCGGCATTCCGTCGATCGCCATTTCTTACGTGGGCGCGGAGCCGACTGCCATCACCGCCTGGTCCAATGTGCTGGCGCAGCTCCTCGAGCAGTTGCTGCGCCGCGAGGATTTTCCCGCCCAGACGCTGCTGAACGTCAATCAGCCGCAGGTGCCGCCCGACAAGATCGCGGGCGT
>CBJLQC010000532.1:0-2267 GCA_966424955.1 uncultured bacterium
AGCGCACGCGGCAGGGCCGGCTGCCCGCCTGCGCGGAAGCGTGTCCGACCGGCGCGCGCGTGTTCGGCAACCTGCTCGATCCCGATTCGGAGATCCGCTGGGTGCTGGCCAACAAGCGCGTCTTCCGGCTGAAGGAAGATCTGAAGACCGAGCCACGCTTCTGGTACTTCACGGACTAACGGCATGAAGCACTTGCATGCATTCGTGATCAGCGCGCTGAAGTCGGCGACCAACGGCGGCCCCCGCTACCACATGTGGATGGCCACGCTGACCACCATCATACTGTTTGGCGGCTACGCGTATTCCGTGCAATTGCGTGAGGGGCTGGGCGTGACCGGGATGAGCGACCACGTCAGCTGGGGCTTCTACATCTCAAACTTCACGTTCCTGGTCGGCATGGCGGCCGCCGCCATGATGCTCGTGCTGCCGGCGTATGTGCTGCACGACGTCGATTTCAGCCGGGCCGTGCTGATGGCTGAGGCCGTCGCGGTTGCGGCGCTGGTCATGTGCCTGACTTTCGTGATCGTGGATGTGGGCAACCCGTTCGCCGCCTGGCACCTCGTGCCCGGCATCGGGTTCCTCAACTGGCCCCGCTCACTGCTCGCCTGGGATGTCATCGTGCTGCACGGCTACCTGGCGCTGAACCTGGTCATACCGTTCTACATCCTGTACAGCCGCTATACCGGGCGCGCGCCCAACAAGCGCAGGTATCTGCCCTGGATGTACATCGCCGTGATGTGGGCGGTCAGCATCCACATGGTCACGGCATTCCTGCTGGCCGGGCTGCCCGCGCGTCCCTTCTGGAACACGGCGCTGCTGGGTCCGCGTTTCCTGGCGTCGGCATTCACCGCCGGGCCGGCGTTCCTGATCCTGCTGCTGTGGTTCATCCGGCGCGAGACGCATTACGAGATCGGCGACGGCGTGTTCGCCAAGCTCGCGATCATGACCACGGTCGCGGCGCAGATCAACCTGGTCATGCTGATCTCGGAGCTGTTCTACAAGTTCTACTCGCCCACGCATCACGGCATCAACGCACGCTACCTCTTCCTCGGGCTGGGCGATTCCAACTCGCTGGTTCCGTGGATCTGGAGCGCGATCGCGCTCAACGCGCTGGCGACCGCGGCCCTGATGATTCATCCGCTGCGCCGCAATCCGCGCTTCCTGATGCCGGCCTGCGGCGTCCTCTTCCTGGCTATCTGGATCGAAAAGGGGATGGGCCTGGTCATCCCGGGCTTCGTGCCCTCGCCACTGGGCGAGATTGTCGAATACACGCCGACCTGGGTCGAGCTGGCGGTGACCGCCGGCATCTGGGCACTCGGCCTGTTCGTGCTGACCGTGCTCGTGCGGGTCGCGCTGCCCATCGAGATGGGCGCCGTGCGCAGCCCGCATCTCACACCCGGCACAGCCGTACCCGTCATCCGGCCACGCACACGGCGTGATGCCGGCGGCACGTTCGTTCACGTTCGCTGAATAACACGGAGGCGCTAACCATGTTCAGTCACTCTCCAAATGACACGCGGTATCCGTTCGCCGCATGGATCACCGGCGCGGCCGGCGCGGCGGCATTGGGAGGCGCGCTCCTCGTGCTGCGTGTCCCGGCACCGATAGCCGCCGCAGCAGGCGTTGCGCTCGGCCTGTTCATCGCGTCGTCGATCAAGTACGCGGACCAATGGGAGCGGGCCGTGCTGCTTCGGCTCGGCCACTACCGCGGCCTGCGCGGGCCGGGGTACTACGCCATTGTCCCGGTGCTGGAGCGCGTCGGCTATCACATCGATCAACGCATCCGCACCACCGCGTTCGGTGCGGAGTCATGCCTGACGCGTGATACCGTGCCTGTGAATGTCGATGCGATTGCCTTCTGGATCGTCTACGACGCGGAGCGCGCCGCGCTCGAAGTGCAGGACTACAACGAAGCGGTGATTCTGTCGGCGCAGACCGCGCTGCGCGACGCGATCGGCAAGCACGACCTGGCCGAGCTGATCCAGTCGCGCGTCGAGCTGGGCCACGGACTGCGCGACGCACTCGCCGACAAGATGCAGACCTGGGGCATTCGCGTGCAGTCGGTGGAGATTCGCGACGTCATTATCCCGCCCGCACTGGAAGATGCGATGTCCAGGCAGGCGCAGGGCGAGCGCGAACGGCAGGCACGCATCATCCTGGGCACCGCCGAAACCGAGATCGCCGCCAAGTTCGTCGAGGCTGCCAACTCGTACCGCGATCACCCCGCCGCCATGAATCTGCGCGCCATGAACATGCTGTATGAAAGC
>CBJLQC010000533.1:0-2267 GCA_966424955.1 uncultured bacterium
ATGCGTTGCATCGCGCCGAGGCCGGTACCCGCGCTACCGGCCGTGGAATGCCCGTCGCGCATCGCCTGGCCGGGGTTCAGGATCCCCGGCCCCTGGTCCAGAGCCAGCACTTCCACGCCGCCCACCGTGCCGCGCCGCAGTGCGCGGAAGACAAGCTCGCCGGACCCGACGTGCTTCACGATGTTGGTCGCCGCTTCGGTCACCACGACGGCCAGGGCTCCTGCTGCGGTCTCGGAAAAATCGAGCGCCCGGGCGAAGCGGGCCGCGATGCGCCGGCCCTCGCCAACTCCCGTGCGATCGCCCAGGGCGAGCACCCGCTGGTGAAGAGTGTGCATGAGGCGTTACCCGCCCCAACGCGTGATACGCACCCGGGTCCCCTGCCCGACGCGCGAGGCGATCTCGAATTCGTTCGACAACCGCTTGGCGCCGCCGAGCCCGAGCCCGAGGCCGCTGCCGGTGGTGTAGCCATCCCGCATTGCGGTGTCGATGTCCGCTATGCCCGGTCCCTGGTCGATGAATGTAAGGCGCACGCCCTTGCGGCGCCCCTCGACGAGCGGCTCGACGATCACTTCGCCGCCGCCGCCGTAAAGTACCGTATTGCGGGCAAGCTCGCTCGCCGCCGTAACCATCTTCGTCTGATCGACGAGGCTGAAGCCGAACCCGGTCGCCTGCTCGCGCACCGCTTGACGCATGCGCACGATGTCCTCCGACACACGAAGCGGCAGCGTGAACGATTCGAGCCGCTTCATGGTGTTGCGGCCCTCGCAGGCCGGACACGTCTCAAGCCCGCGCTCGCACGCGTTCGCGCAGCAACGCCATGCCCTTTTCGACGTTGAGCGCGGTATGCACGCCTTCGAGCGGCAGTCCCAGCTCTACCAGCGTGATGGCGACCGACGGGCGCATGCCCACGACCACCGTCTCCGCGTCCAGGATGCGGGCCATGCCGGCGATGCTGCCGATCATGCGGCCGATGAAGGAATCGACCACGTCGAGGGTCGAAATGTCGATCAGCACGCCGCGGGCGCGATCACGCACGATGCGGGTGGTGAGATCGTCCTGCAATTTGAGCGCGAGCTGGTCGTGCATGTCGACCTGGATCGACGCGAGCAGGAATGGCCCCATTTTGAGAATCGGAATGTGTTCCATCAGCGCTCGATCTCCCTGGTCCGGTTGAGCGTCGCGCCGGTGCGCTTGAGCGCCACCGCAAAGGCATCCGCGAGCGTTGCCTTGGTTGGAATCTCGCCCAGGTTGACGCCGAGATGCACGATCGTCTGCGCGATTTGTGGCCGGATGCCGCTGATGATGCAGTCCGCGCCCATGAGGCGCGTAGCCGAGACGGTCTTGATGAGGTGCTGCGCCACCAGCGTATCGACCGTCGGCACGCCGGTGATGTCGATGATGGCGATCGCAGCGCTCGTATCGACGATCTTCTGCAGCAGCGTCTCCATCACGACCTGCGTGCGCTCGCTGTCGAGCGTGCCGACGAGCGGCAGCGCCAGAATGTCGTCCCACAGCTGCACGACCGGCGTGGACAATTCGAGAAGCTCGCGCTGCTGGCGCATGATGATCTCTTCGCGCGCGCGCAGGAAGACATCGGTGGTATAGAGCCCCAGGTGGTCGATCACAACGCTCGCCCGCCACAGGTCCTGCGCGAAGCCTTCCACATCGGAACCGAATGCATCCTGGAGCCGCGAGAACAACGGTTGCTTCAGCGACAGCACGAACGTGGCCGTCTCGATCGGCGTGAACCCGGCCTTTGCACGGTTGCGCGAAAGTTCGGCGAGACTCTCCTTCACGTCGGACCATTCCGGACTGTCGAGGTCTTCGAGGGCCCCGTTCTGCGAAGCGGTCCTGAAAGCGGCGAGGAACGAGGCCGATTCGCTGCGCAACTCGGACTCCTTGATGAGGTCCGCACGCAGCGTGGTCGCTTCGAGCTGGCGCTTCATCCAGTCTGCGAGGACTTCCTTCTCCGATTGCCTGAGGACACTCGGAATCTTGCTCGAGGTTCGCTGCTGCCCCATGGGCGGTCTCCTGTCTCGGATACAAGAAACTGACGCTGCGTCAGTTTGGCGGGCGCATGAAAAAGGGCTTCGATGCTGATGAGCTTCGATGCCGCGGCGGTTG
This sequence comes from uncultured bacterium, assembly GCA_966424955.1. Lineage (GTDB taxonomy): Bacteria > Gemmatimonadota > Gemmatimonadetes > Longimicrobiales > RSA9 > CBJLQC01. The sequence continues at coordinate 2,125 of CBJLQC010000533.1, forward strand.
GCGTTGAGAGCTTCGGGAGAAATCGGTGTTTCGGGAACCTGCGCCATCGCCGTCACGGCGGTGAGGCGGCGGGCCAACGAAGGGTACCGGCTTATCTCGAGTGAGCGGTGATTGTAGCGGATGTAATCCGCAGCGAGGTGTAG
>CBJLQC010000534.1:0-2249 GCA_966424955.1 uncultured bacterium
AGGTTTCGCCGATGCGCGAGCCCGGTCAGGAACGTCGCCACCCGCCCGGCTGGCACATGCGCCGGCAGATAGGCGCAGTCGTGGCCGCCGGCGGCAATGGCGGCGGCATATTCCGCGTAGCCCTTGGTGTGCCCGATTGGATCGGCAATTTTCAGAATCCGGACTTTCCGCTGCTGTTCTCCTGTTATGCAAAGGCGTTCGCAGAACGTTTCCCGTGGGTGCAGCTTTACACGCCGGTCAATGAAATGTTCATCTGCGCGGTGTTCTCCGGCTTGTACGGCTGGTGGAATGAACAGATGACCAGCGACCACGGATTCGTCACCGCGCTCAAGCACTTGGTGCAAGCCAATGTGCTGGCGATGCAGGGCATCCTGAAAGTGCGACCGGATGCGTTGTTCGTTCAGAGCGAATCATCCGAATACTTTCATCCGGAAAGCCCGAAAGCGATTCCCAGGGCAGAACGTGCCAATGCACGGCGTTTTCTTTCACTCGACCTGAATTACGGTCGGCGCGTTGATTCGGAAATGTACGAGTACCTTCTGGATAATGGCATGACGCGCGGCGAATACCTGTTCCTGATGAAGAACAACCTGCGGCACCACTGCCTGATGGGGAACGACTATTACGTAACTAATGAGCACCTTGTGGCGGAAGACGGCAGGCAGCGTGCCTCCGGCGAAATCTATGGTTATGCAGTGATTACGAAACAGTATTTCGAACGCTACCGTCTGCCCGTGATGCATACTGAAACCAATCTTTGCCAGGGAGAGAGCGGTAGAGATGCGGTGCACTGGATGTGGAAGCAATGGGCGAATGTCATGCGGGTGCGAAACGATGGCGTGCCTATCGTTGGCTTTACGTGGTATTCACTCACCGATCAGGTCGATTGGGACTCGGCACTGCGCGAGGACAACGGCAATGTGAATGCACTCGGCCTGTACGATCTCGATCGCCGCATCCGGCCCGTGGGCGAGGCATACCGCAAGCTGATCAGCGACTGGAAGCATGTGCTGCCGACACAGAGCGTTTGCCTGCAAGTGCCGATAGTGATACCGAGCGAAACGGATAGGAAGTGGGCGAAACAGCGGCGTGATCACGCCTCCAATATCGAACAGGACACCTCCGAAGCACAGGGCCGAGCGGAGTAGGGAAGTAAGGCGCTTTCTTGCTTGCGTCGCCAATTTATAATCAATGCTTTCGATCAGCAGAGAAGGATGGAGTGCGATGGACCAGCAATACAAAGATGGCCTGCAAATGCGCAAGCAGGTGATGGGAGAGGAATTCGTCGAGAAGGCCTTTGCGAATGCAGATGAATTTACGATGCCGTTGCAGGAATTCGTTACGCGCAATGCATGGGGCACAGTCTGGTGCCGCGACGGGCTCGACTTGAAGACACGCAGCCTGATCACGGTATCGATGCTGACCGCACTCGGTCGTTCCCATGAATTAAAAGGGCATTTGCGCGGCGCACTCAACAATGGCGCCACGCCGGAAGAGTTGCGCGAAGTACTGCTGCATGCGGCAGTCTATTGCGGCGCGCCGCTGGCGGTAGAGGCGTTTCGCGTAGCACAGGAAGTCGTGAAAGAAGCTGCGGCAAAATAGCTTGCATCAACGGAAGGAGCCTGCAGCGCCGAAGTCGTGCGAACAAGGCTCCTTCGTAACACAAACCTATTTCGGATAAAGCTGGTAAATCGCTCCCGCATAATCGTCCGAAATCAGCAAATTGCCTTTCGCATCCGCGATGGCATCCACAGGGCGGCCCCACTGCTCACGTGCCTGCGCATCGGTGACAAAGCCCTTCACCAGATCGATTTCCGTGCCGGCATTGCCGGCCGCATCAAACGGGAAGTACACGACCTTGAATCCGGCACTCAGGCTGGTGCAATTCCAGCAACCGTGCAGCGCCACTGCCGCACCGCTGCGGTATGCCGCCGGCAGCGCGCTCCTGTGCAGGAAGCTGAAGCCGAGCGGCGCCGAATGCGCGCGTATACCCTTGGAGGCGCGCTCGGCTGTAGCGCAATTGAGCGCACTGCCGTCGCGATTCAGTTCTTCATCCGGCAAGAGGGACAGGTTCGACATTGCCGCATTCGGAACCGGGTTGCAGAATGGCCAGCCGTAATCGGCGCCATCCAGGATTGGGCCGACGGGATCGGGGGGCACGTCGTCGCCGAGCTGATCGCGCTCGTTCGTGACGCCCCAGAGCTGACCCGTCGCGGGCTCGGCGTGGAGGTCGACGACGTTGCGGACCG
>CBJLQC010000535.1:0-2237 GCA_966424955.1 uncultured bacterium
CACCTCGCCCTTCGTCGTTAATTCGACGGAGGGCGAGTTGTTATTGGTTGTAGTCATTAACGACGGTTATTCTGAGAACCACGCCACCTTACAGCGCAAATTACCCGAACGATTTGTTTCGTTGCGGGAGTCATACCGAGAGGCATTTTTTCCTCAGGGGCCTCCTGGTGCTGCTCCGAGGCGGCAACGCGGCGCGCGAGCACGCCGCATCCCTCGGTGTGGCAAGTGCGATCATACTCGGCATGGACAACACGGCCGCACTGCCACTACTGGAACGGCTCCACCAATCCTCCGATCCGGCGAGGCGCGCCTTTGCTTCGCGCGTCGCTGGGCGGGCGGTTCCTGGGTAGGATTTAGGATCAGTCGTCATCATCGTGGCGGCGGCGCCCTTCCCGACGACCGCCTTCGTGCTCCCGGCCCGTCGGATGGCAACGCGCGCACTCCGCCAATTCGGAGCGGGAGATCCCCTCTTCGTCGTGCTTTGACTGGATGCGTGCGGGCGAATGCTCGTGACAGCCGTAGCAGGTGTAACGCTCGTAGCTGCGCGGCGTGTCCTGGTGACACACCGCGCATTCGCTCACGCCGCTCTCACCGTGGTCGAGCGGGAAGGCGTGGTCGAAGCTGACGTCCTCCCACCGGCTGGTGTTGTGGCACGCTGCGCAGTCGGTGCCCATGGCACCGCGGTGCGTGTCGTCCTGGCGGTGACAGCCGATGCATGTGGTCGGCGTTTTGGCAAGCGCGGCCGTGGTGCGGGCACTCTTATGACAGCCGGCGCAGTCTACGCTCACATGCGCGCCGGTCAGCGGGAAGCTCGTGCGGGCGTGATCGAAGCCACTGCCATCCACACCGGTGCCGTCGTGACAGCTGCGGCACTCGCCTCCCCAAAGCGCGACATGCTCGTCGGTGAACGCCGGCTGGTACTCGCGGTGACAGCTCTCGCAGCGCGCTGGCTCGAAGGTAAACGCACGATTGGCATGGCAGTCGGAGCAGGCGAAGGGGACCCCAGCCGCTGTTTCGCGGTGCGTCGTGAGCGCGAAGCCGAAACGGTCGTGGTCCAGGCTGGCCGCATCGAACCGCGTCAGCTGGCCACGCGGTCCGTGATGCTCCGTGTGACAGGCACGACAGCGCTCCGGGTCACTGAGCGAACCGTGCAGCGCGGTGCTATCGCCCAGCTCGCCGCGCACATCGTCGTGGCAGGCGAGGCAGCGTGCGTCCATGGTCTGCCCGCTCCAGGGCGCGACGTGGCAGGCGCCGCAATTCTCTTGCAGCTGAGCGTGCGAGCGCACGCCGCCGAGCGGCGTGCCGGCCGCAGCGGAAAGCCCGGCGGGCGCGAACATGCGACCATCTGTGGTCAGCCAAGCGCCGGTCACGATCGCGAAGGCGAGCAACGCGACGAGCGCGCTCCAGCGGGATATCATGTGGTTCCGCATGCGCTCTCAGTGCAGCAGGGTGGCGTAGTAGAGCGCGCCGAGCACGTGCACGACGGCCAGGACGAAGAGTGCAATCGCGAGCGGCACATGCAGCAGCCACCAGGCGGCCGCAACGCGGCGTCGTCCGACCGATGCGGGCGTCAGATAATGCGGTTGCTTGGCGAATGTCGTGTAGACGTACCTGCCGACGATTCCGCTGGCGACGACCACCAGCATCAGCCCGAAGGCGACGCCCGCGACGCCGCGGAACGCGAACGCGCTGTGCAGCAGCACCAGGTATGGCCCGACGATGCCCGTGATGATGTGCGCACGGAGCCACGACTGTAGCGCCCCCGGACCGTTCCGTCGCTTGCGCCACGCGTACCCGAACGTGCCGCCCAGCATGGCCAGCAATCCGGCGGCCCCGAGCGTGTGTCCGGCCCAGCCGCTCGAGTCGAGCGGGCCGCCTCTGGCGAGAGCGAGGTATCCCACCGTGAGCAGCGTAATCCATGCGCCGCTCGCGACAAACTCACGCGGCAGCCGCACGTTCCACCTTCCAGCGCGCGTGGAACGCCGTGACGAGCGGCGCGAGCGCGTGCGGCTGTGCGCGTAATGCGTCGCGCAGCTCACGCGTGTCCGCGCGCGCGGCGATCAGCTGGCGCAGCGGATGCGAGAGCGCCTGGTCGCCCATGATCACGGCGCCCAGGATGCGATCCGCACCGAGCACGACGCGCACACGGTTCTCACCCGGATCGCCGCGCAGGGCCCACGCGTCCGCGACGGCGCGCCAGCGCTCGCTCTGCCCGCGCGTGATCGTCACCAGGTCCT
>CBJLQC010000536.1:0-2231 GCA_966424955.1 uncultured bacterium
TGCTGGTCTGTCTGGCCGCGGTCGGCATCCTGGTGAACATCGCGCGGCGCGCTTCGTCGCCCGAGCTGACCGTGAAGGGAGCGGCCATATGAGCCGCGTCCTATTCGCCGGCGGCGGCACCGGTGGTCACCTCTATCCGGCCCTCGCGCTGGCGGCGGCACTCCAGAAGGAAAAGCCGGAAGCGGAGGTGCACTTCGTGGGCGCCCGTCGCGGCGTCGAGGCGCGTGTGCTGCCGAACGAAAAGCAGCCGCACACGCTGCTGCCATTCGAGCCGCTGCGTCGCGACCGCGTGTGGCAGAACTGGCGGCTGGTGCCGGCGCTGCTCAATAGTCTGCGCGGACTGCGCCGGCTCTTCGGTGAATTCCGGCCGCAGCTGGTGGTCGGCACGGGGGGCTACGCCAGCGCGCCGGCATGTCTCTACGCGGTCGCGCACGGCATACCGGTAGCCGTGCAGGAGCAGAACTCGCACGCCGGACTGACCACGCGCGCGCTGGCGCGCTGGGCGCGCCAGGTCCATCTCGGTTTCCCGGAAGCGCGCCGCGATCTCAAGCCCGGCAAGCAAACCGAGATCACGACGCTGGGCAATCCGATTCGCCCACCCGACCCGGCTATCGATCGCTATGCGGCGCGCGCCGCGTTCGGCTTGCAGGCGGATTCCAAGGTCGTGCTGGTGGTGGGCGGCAGCCAGGGCAGCCGCGCGATCAACGAAGTGCTGTTGCGGGCGCTCCAGCCCGTCGCGGGCATCGAGGTGCTGTGGGTGACCGGCCCGGCGCACATCGAGAGCATCAACAGCCGTCTGCCCGAGCATGCGCGCAGCTTCGTGCGCACGATCGGCTACATCAACGACATGCCGCGGGCGCTGGCGGCGGCCGACGTCGCGATCTCGCGTGCCGGCGCCATGGCGACGGCCGAGCTGCTCGCGTGGGGCATTCCGGCGCTGCTCATCCCGCTGCCCACGGCGGCGGCCGACCACCAGACACACAACGCCCGCGCGCTCGCGGAGGCCGGTGCCGCGGTGATGCTGGTCGAGCGGACGCTGACGCCCGAGCAGCTGTGGCAGGAATTGCTGCGCATCACCGGCGATGCCGCGACGCGCAACCGCATGGCCGCGGCCGCGCGCGAGCGCGCGCGTCCGCAGGCGGCCCGTGATATCGCGCGCCGGCTCACCGCCCTGCTGGAGAACCGCGCATGACGGCCCTGAAACGCGGCAGCGAAGCGCAAATGGATCTGCGCATGCTCGCGCAGCAGGGCACCGTCCATTTCGTCGGCATCTGCGGAGCCGGCATGTCTCCGCTCGCTGAAATGATTCTGCACGCGGGCGGACATGTGACGGGCTGCGACACGCAGCTGACGCACACGGCGGCGCGGCTGCGCGAGCTGGGCGCGGAGATCTGGGAAGGTCATGATCCCGCCCACGTGGAGGGCGCTGCCGCCGTCGTCATTACGGCGGCCGTCGGCCAGGACGCGCCCGAGCTGGCGGCGGCGAAGTCGCTGAACATCCCGGTCGTAAAACGCGCCCACGCGCTGGGCAGCATGGTGAACAATGGTACCGTGGTCGCGATCGCGGGCACGCATGGCAAGACGACCACGACCGCGATGACGGCGGAGATCCTGGATGCGGCCGGGCTGAGCCCGACCGCGTTCGTGGGCGGCTACGTCGCGGGCTGGGAGGGCGGGCTGCGACTGGGCGACAGCGATGTGTTCGTCGTCGAAGCCGACGAATACGACCGGTCGTTCCTCACGCTGCGCCCGAGCATCGCGGTGGTCACGACGATGGAAGCGGATCATCTCGATATTTACGGCTCGATGGAAGGCGTGCGTGAAGCGTTCGAGGCCTTCCTCAGCCTGGTGCCCGCCGATGGCGTCATCGCGCTGTGCACGGACGATGCGGGCGCGCGCACACTGGCGCGCAAGCATCCGGGCCAGGTGATTGCCTACGGCATCGACGATCCGCGCGCCCGTTTCCGCGCGCACAAGATCGAGATGCGCGGTCGCGGCAGCCGCTTCGTGGTGACGGACCGCGAAGAAGAGTGCGGCGAAATCAGCTTGCCCGTGCCCGGCCTGCACAACATTCGCAATGCGCTGGGCGCGATCGTGGCGGCGCTGCACGTGGAAGCTCCTTTCGAGGCCGCCCAGACGGGGCTGGCGCGCTTCCACGGTGTGGGCCGGCGCTTTCAGGAGATGGGGCGCGCCGCCGGCATCACCATCATCGACGATTACGCGCATCATCC
>CBJLQC010000537.1:0-2225 GCA_966424955.1 uncultured bacterium
TCCTCGCGCAGGGCATCGTGCCGGTCGTCGCCGGGTTCCAGGCGGTACGCCCGGACGGCGAGACCGTGACCATCGGCCGCAACGGCTCGGATGCAACCGCCGTCTTCCTGGCCGGCCTGCTGCGCGCCGATGCCTGCCACATCGTGACCGATGTCGCCGCCGTGTGCGACAGCGATCCGCGCAGCAATCCGCACGCGCGATCACTGCCCCAGCTGAGCTTCAGCGCGCTGCGCAGGCTGACCGATGCAGGCAGCGAGGTTATCCAGCGCGAGGCCGCGGTGCTGGCCGAGCGGTTCGGCACGCGGCTTCACGTATACCACTTTCGTGCACCCTTCCACCGGCCGCGCGGCACCGTCGTCGCGGCGCCCTGCTGAGGAGAGCCCAAATGACGACGACCTTGTTACGGGCACACCCGCGCCCGGCAGTTGCCCCCGCCACTCGACAGCTGCGCATCGCGCTGGCCGGCTGCGGCGTAGTCGGCAGCGAGCTGGTCCGGCTGATCGCCGCGCGGCCACAGCACGTGCGCTTGAGTATCGTCGCGGTGCTGGTGCGCGACATCGACAAGCCGCGCGCGGTCCCGCTGCCCCGTTCGGTGTTCACGAACGACGTCGCGCGGTTCCTGGCTTGCGACGCGGATGTGGTCGTGGAAGCGATCGGCGGGCTCTCGCCCGCACGCGAGATTGCGAGTGCGGCACTGGCACGCGGCACCCGCTTCATTACCGCGAACAAGGCGCTGCTGGCCGAGTGCGGCGATGCGTTGCTGGCCCTCGCGCACCGCACAGGCGCACCCATCGATTTCGAGGCGGCGGTCGGTGGCGGCGTGCCGGTCGTGCGGGCACTGCGCCACTCGCTGCGCAATGTGCCGGTGCGCGGGATACGCGGCATTCTCAACGGCACCACCAACTACATCCTGACGCGCATCGAGCAGGGCGCCACGTTCGCGCAGGCGCTGGCGCAGGCGCAGGCGAACGGTTTTGCGGAAGCGGATGCCAGCCGCGACCTGAATGGACAGGATGCCGCGGACAAGCTGCGCGTACTGGCCTGGGCGGCGTACGGCGTGGCGCCCGGCGCGATCGCGGTCGATTGCCAAGGTGTGCTTCCCGATCCCGAGCAGCTGGTGCGCGACGCGCAGGCGCGCGGCCGGCGGGTACGCCTGATCGCTTCGTGCATACGCGACGCGGCGGGTGTCGTGCGCGCCACCGTGCAGCCCGAGCTGGTGGCCTGTGATTCAGCGTTCGGCCGCGCGCTGGACGAGCAGAACGTCATCACGCTCGATCTCGGATGGAACCAGGAAATCACGCTGTCCGGCCCCGGCGCCGGCGGCCTGCCCACGGCAACCGCGATCCTGGGGGACATCCTATGCTGTTGACCTCAGCACCGGCGCAAAGCGGGACCGTCGAAATCCCGCGCTTCGCGCTCACGCTGGGCGGCGCGCTCCGCAACGTGCGCATCGCCTACTCGGTGTATGGCGACGTCGATCGCCCCGCGCTCGTCGTCCTGGGCGGCATTTCGGCCGGTCGCAGCATCACACCGGGGTGGTGGCAGGACTTCGTCGGCGTCGACAAACCCGTGGATACCGCGCGGCACTGCGTGATCGGCATCGACTTCCTGGGTGGTTGCGGCGCGTCGACACGCGCGGACAGCGCAGCCTTTCCGGCAATCAGCAGCTCCGACCAGGCCAATGCCGTGTGTGCCGTGCTCGACACCCTCGGCATCACGCGGCTCGCCGGTTTCATTGGATCGTCGTACGGCGGCATGGTCGCGCTCGCGTTTGCAGCCCTGCATCCCGCGCGGGTCGCGCGTTTGATCGTAATCGGCGCCGCGCACCAGCCGCATCCCATGGCCACCGCGCTGCGCAGCCTGCAGCGCAAAACCGTGCGCCTGGGGCTGGCCACCGGGCGCGTGGAGGACGCCGTCGCCATAGCGCGCGGCATCGCCATGACCACCTACCGCACCAGCGCCGAGTTCGCGGAGCGCTTCGATGTCGCGCCCGTGCATGATGGGGCCGGATGGCGGCATCCGGTCGAGGACTACATCGAGCAGCGCGGGCGCGCGTGGACGCGCAGCTTCAGCGCCGCCGCGTTCCTCTGCCTGTCGCAATCCGCCGACCTGCACGTGATCGATCCGGGCCGCATCACCGTTCCGGTCACGCTCGTCGCGGTGGACAGCGATACGCTGGTCCCGGTATGGCAGGTCCGGGAGCTGGCGCGCCGGCTGCCGGGCGC